>CAYWMY010000023.1:0-16578 GCA_964459405.1 uncultured Steroidobacteraceae bacterium
GCGGAGGCGTTCGCGCAGCGCCTCGAATCCGGTCGTGTGCCGCTCCACGAACCCGCGGTCGTAGAGTCCCTCCTCGACGAGGACGTGCAGCATGCCGAGCGCGAGGGCCGAATCCGTCGCGGGACGCAGCTGCAGCCACAGGTGCGCCTTCTTCGCGAGCCGCGTCTCGCGCGGATCCACGACGATGAGCTTCGCACCACGCGCGAGCGTCTGCGCGAGATTGATGCCCTTGTTCTCGTCGGGATTGGAGATGAGGTGGTTGCTGCCCCAGACGAGCACGCAGCGCGGATCGCCGTCGTAGTCGCAGAGCGGGATCTCCATGCCGAGCGCCTTGCAGACGGCGACGCGCGGCAGGTAGCACATGTGGCCCGGCGTGAGCACGTTCGGCGTGCCGAACAGGTTCGCGACACGATAGAGGAAGCGGTGGAAGTCGCGCCCCGTGCCGTGCCCGAACACGACGGACTCGGCGCCGGATTCCGCCTTGATGCGGTTCAGGCGCGTGGCGACCCGCCCGAGCGCTTCATCCCAGGGGAGCCGGCGCCACTTTCCCTCGCCGCGCGCGCCCACCCGCTCCATCGGGTACAGCAGGCGGTCCGGGTGGCGCAGGAGCTCGAAGGACGCGTGCGCCTTCTTGCAGGTATAGCCCTTGCTGATCGGATGCTCGCGGTCCGCGAGCAGCTCGACCGGCTCGCCGTTCTCGACCTCGACGTAGACGCCGCAGCCGCCGTGGCCGCACGCGCGACAGATCGTCCGGATCCGTTCCCGGGCCACGAACACCCCTCCCCCGGTCTGCCATCCGGTGGACCGGCGCCTGGACGTCAGACTACCTCGTCGACCAGCCGGTCACCGGGCGGGCCCACGTGCTCCTCCCTCGCGCGCATGATGAACTTCGGCCGGAAGATGTCCACCCACGCCGGGACCAGGAACATCGCCGAGCAGGCGTTCAGCACCAGCATGATGATCAGGAGCCGCGCCGAATCGGCCTGGAAGCGCAGATCCGACATGAACACCCACATGATGATACCGCCGATCAGCGTGGTCGCCGTGAACGCGATCGCGACACCCGTGGTGCTGACGGCGCGCTTGACCGCATCCTGCAGGCCGTCCGCGACGTGCATTTCCTCTTTCATGCGGTCCATCATGTAAATGGCGTAGTCGACGCCGAGCCCGATGCCGACCGCGATCATGGGCACGGTGTTCACGTTCAGCCCCATGTCGAGCAGCCCCATGCAGGCGTAGGTCAGCGTCGTGGCGAAGCCCATCGACACGAGCATCATCACGCCCGCGTGAATGGAGCCGTAGAACCACAGCGTGAAGACGAAGATCAGCGCGAGCACCGCCGGCACGACGATGATGTTGGTCTCGTAGGCTTCCTCATTGATCGCCGCCGTCACGCCGACGGGACCACCGGCGAGCTCGATATGCAGGCCCTCGATCTTCGAGCCGACCCGCTCGCGCCAGTCCTTCACCATGTGGATCGCGCGCCGGATGGTCTCGCCGGTGTGGTCCTTGTAGTAGAAGACCATGTTGGCCTGGCGTTCATCCGCATCGACGAACTCGAGCAGCGCGCCCGGAACGGGAGCCGACATCATGTACATGTACATCAGGCCGCCCACTTCGCTGTCGCGCGTCGGCACCACGGCCCAGCGCGGATCGTCGTTGCGGGTCATCTGGTTGACCTGCGTGACCAGATTGTTGATGCCCTTGGCGCCGCCCAGCGTATCGTCGAGCAGCATGTAGTTCTGCAGATCCTGCAGCGCCTTGATGACCTCGGGTCGCTTGAGCCCGCCCTTTTCCTCGGTGCGCGCGATGATGAACAGTTCTTCGGAGCCCGGGAAGCGGTCGTTGATGGCCTTGGACGAGACATTGAAGTCGTGGTCGCGGTACAGGAGCGGCGAGCCGGGCTCCGGCTCGCCGACCTCCACGCGGGAACTCAGGTACGCCGCGCCCAGCACGACGGCGAGCGCCACCCACAGCACCACGAGCGAGCGGCCCCGGGTACCCACCACCAGCGCGAGCTTCGGGAACACCGTGCGTACGATGGTGTGCTTGATCGCGACGTTGCGGGGCTTGGGCAGGATCGCGAGCAGCATGGGCAGCGTCACGAGCACGGTCAGGACCATGCAGACCGCCCAGAATGACGCGTAGATGGCCATCTTGTCGTTGATGGGAACGGAGCCCAGGCCGATCAGGAACAGCGCCGCGGCATCGGCGACGATCGCGAGCGCGCCTGGACGGAACAGCGCATTGAAGGTGTTGCGCGCCGCGATCTGCTTGTCGTTGGTTCGCGAGAGTTCCAGGAAGTAGCGCTCGACCTTCTGGATGCCGTGCGACATCGCACGTGCCGAGATCAGGAACGGCACCACGAGCATGAGCGGGTCGAGGTTGTAGCCCAGCACACCCATGAAGCCCACGCCCCAGATGCTGGTGATCGCCATGCCCACGAGCGGCAGCAGGATGCCGTACCAGCGGCGCGTGTAGACGATCAGGATCACGAGCACGATGAACACGGTGTACAGGAAGATCTGCAGGATCTGGACGCTGTACGAGTCGACCCAGCCCACGAGCACGGGGTGGCCGGTCGCGTGGATGCGGATCCCGGGCGCAGCCTCCTTCGCGCGGATGGCCTGCAGCTCCTCGAAGATCCTGCCGTAGTCGAGCGCACCCTCGTTGAGCGTGCCCTTGATGATGGCGGCCTTCATGTCGGGCGCGACCAGCAGGCCGTAGACGCGTGCGTTCGCCACCACGTCGCGCTCCATCTGCGCCAGCTCCTGCGCGGTGTAGGCATCGCGCTGCGGGTCGTAGTAGGTGTGCGAGCGGATGTTGCCGTCGGGCGTCAGCGTGATGCGGCGCGTATTGCGGTGCGTGAGACTGGTGACGAGGTTGTGGTTGATGCTGGTCAACTGGTCGACCGCCTCGGTGATGCGGTGGATGCGCGCCAGCGTGTCGTTGCTGAAGATGGTTCCCTCTTCGACCTCGACGGCCATGGTCACGATGTTCGCGCCGCCGAAGGTGTCGCGGATACTGTTGTGCAGCTGGATGTACGGGTGCTGCTGAGGCAGCAGGTCGGCGAAGTCGGAGAGCATGCGGACCGCGGGAATGTGCCACGCGAACCAGACCGTGATGATGCCGACCACCGCCAGCACCACCCTGCGGTAGTCGAACAGCACGTTGCCGAAGCGCGGAAAGAATCCCAAGGGTTCGTTGTTCATCTGAGGCACCGTGTGTCAGCTTGCGCGGGCTGCGCGTTCCGGCGTGGATACGACGTGCAGCGCGCCGGCGGCACCACCGATCAGCAGCCGGCCTCCGGCGAGCGGCTGCAGCACACGCAGCAGCTGGCGTACCGTCCGTCCGTGCTCGACGCGGATCCAGCTTCCTTCCCGGCGCTCGAGCAGCGCACCTTCGCCGCCGGCGGCGAAGGTGCGCCCGTCCTGCTGCACGACCGCGTAGATCGGAACCTGGGTCTCCGCAGGCTCGAGCGTCCAGGAGCTTCCACCGTCAGCGGTGTGCAGGATCTGGCCCGCCAGGCCCGTGACCCAGCCCGTCGTGGCGTCGGAGAAATACGCATCCTGCGCATAGAAGCCGTCTGGAAGCGGTGGGCCGGCTGTCCAGGTCGCACCGCCATCGGCGCTGCGGTAGTTGGTGCCGAACTCGCCGAACACCACGGCACGATTCGCGTCGATGAACTGGATGGTCGTGAGGATCGTGTCCTCACCGATGGAACGGTCATCCCAGGTGGCGCCGCCGTCGTCGCTGACGATGATGGTGGAGAAACTTCCGACCACCCACAGCCGGTTGGCCGGGTCGCAGGTCACGGCCTGCGGTGATTCCTCGGTCGGAATGGCATGCGCTTGCCAGCTGCCGCCATCGTCGGTCGAGACCAGCACCTGGCTTTCGGCAGCGAGCGCCGCCAGCCGTCCGTCCGGGCACGCGGCGACGTCGATCAGCGAGGGCCAGCCCGCGAGTTCCTGGCGCAACCAGCTGCCACCCGCGTCGCTCGATCGCAACACCAGCCCGTGCGTGCCGACCACGACCAGTGTCCGGTCACTGACCGCCGCCTGCTGGAACATGTCGCTGCGACGGATGGGCGCGGCCTTCTGCGCCTCGACGCCTTCGAGCCGCAGCGGCGATTCACAGCCCGCCAGTACGATCGCGGTGGCGAGCATCGCAACAACCGGCCATGCACGCAGCACGCGTGCACGCCGCATATTCTGGGCCTGGATTGAGTCTATCTTCATGGTCTTCCCCCCTCGTCCTTTTTCATTCTGGAGGAATCCCGAGCGCGGCCATCATTCAATTTCGGCAGGCCTGCGTGCCGTTCGGACGGCGACTGTTCACGAGCATTGACGCCGCGCAGGCGGGCGTGGCACAAGTTCGCTACAGCATGATGTGAAGCAACAACACGTAACGGAAGGTCCTGGTGACTGCTGCGACGGTGCACGATGCGGCGCACCGCCGAAGCCCGGCCCGGGACCGCAACTTCCGGCACGAACAGGCCGGCACATTGACTGAACAGGGGGACTCGAAAATGGCGTCGATACTTGGAAGCCGGACTGCGGGCCGCAGCACCTGGCTCATTGGCTTGGCCGTTTCCTTGACGCTGGCCTCGGCTGCGCAGGCCGAGGTCAAGCTGGCCGATGGCACGGAGCTGCGCGGCTTCATCGACAACGTGACGACCACGCGCAATGGCGTGGGACTCACCAAGCAGCGTCTGCAGGGACAGCTCGAGTTCTTCAAGGAGCTCAACGCCGGCGGCATCTTCTCCAACGTCTCGATCGGCGGCACGTTCCGCGCGAGCTATGACGGTGTCTACGACCTCAACGACAAGGACTATGGCAAGAAGGCCGGCGGCGCGCTCACGTATCCCGCGCCGGGCAATCCCGGTCTGTTCGCGATGCTGACGGGCGGCAGTCCGCCGTTCCCGGATCCCCCGACGAATCCGGCCTATGCAGGGATCTTCGGTCCCGCGTCGGCGGGCGCCAACGGCGCCATTCCGCTGCCGGGAACGCTGGGCACCATCAACTCGCCGGACAACCCCAACGCGGGGCTGCGATTTGCAGCCGCCGACGTCTACTCCTACGGCGACCAGGGCGTCATGCTCGCGACGCCGGTAAGGCCGTGCAACGTGGACAACCGCGGTTGCCTGCCCGGCTACATGAACAAGACACTGAACAGGTTGCGGTACAAGGAATTCAACAAGAAGTTCGACTTCATCCGCGAGCTCTACCTCAACGGATCCATTCCTGTGGGCGACAGCGGCCGTGAGATCGCACTGCGTCTGGGCCGTCAGCAGGTGGTCTGGGGCCGCACCGACCTGTTCCGTGTGCTCGACGTTGTGAATCCGATCGACTACTCGCGCGAGAACATCTACGCTGAATTCGAGGATTCGCGCATCCCGCAGCTGATGCTGAACGCCGAGCTGCGCATGGGGCCGACGAAAGCGCTCGAGGACCTGAACTTCCAGCTGATCTACAAGATCGAGAAGTTCCGCCCGCACGACCTGGGTCAGGGTGGCGAGCCCTACTCGATCCTCGGCGCCGGCAACCTGTTCCGTGCGCTCGCCACCTGCTGGGACCTGGGCTGCACCGTGGGCAACTTCCCGGCTCCGGGCTTCACCGTGGACTTCCCCGCGCACTCCATCGGCATCCGCAACGTGAACCTGCCGAAGCAGCGTTCGGAGATCGGTGCACGCATCGAAGGCGTATTCAAGGGCGTGGGCTTCTCGCTGAACGCGTTGTACTTCTACTCGCAGCTGCCATCGCTGCGCGGCGGCATCCCGACGGACAACGCCTTCACGCCGCAGGTCGAGAGCATTCCGCACCCCTACCTGATCGCGTTCGACGTCGACTTTCCGCGGCTGTTCATGGTCGGTGGATCGGCCGACTGGTACTGGGAGGCCGCGAAGGCCTCGTTCCGCGTCGAAATGTCCTACACCGATGGCGAGGAGTTCCCGGACACCAGCAAGCCCAGGCTGTTCTCCGAGTCCGACGTGTTCCGTGGTGTGTTCGGCTTCGACCGGCCGACATTCATCCGCTTCCTGAACCGGGATCGGGCGTTCCTGGTCTCCGGACAGGTCTTCTACCAGCGGCTGCTCGATCACAAGACCTACAACGTCAACTCCGTCGGCATCCCGACGCTGAACAAGATCGGCTTCCAGGACTGGAAACAGGACTTCATCTTCACCCTGCTCTTCCAGGGCAATTACATGAACGACCGGCTCACGCCGCAGATCCTGGCAGCCTACGACACCAAGGCCCACGCAGGCGTGGTGGGTCCGTCCATCGAGTTCAAGCCCACGAACAACTGGGTCGTGAAGCTGGGCGCGAACATCAAGTGGGCCAGCAAGGCGAACGGCGCGATCGCGGCCGATGACGACCGCTCGGCAAACCCGTTCCCGCCCTTCACCTGCGCGCAGCCCGTGGTGCAGGCCGCGCCGGCGGCGTGTGGCACCGCTTTCAGCAGCCTGGGGCTCTCGGGCTTCGAGCCGCTGGGCCGGTTCCGCTCCGGCCCCATCGGCACGGCGCACAACGAGGACGAGCTGCAGCTCAGCATCCGCTACCAGTTCTGATTTCCGAGGAGCATGAACATGAAAAGACTGCTCATTCTCGGCGCGGCCGCCGCAGGTCTCGCCAGTGTCCCGGCCGGCGCCGAGGTTTCCGACCAGGTCGTCAAGGCTTCGCTGCAGCCCTATGACGGCTGGACGCCGACCGCGTCCGGCTATCAGCCGGGCATGAAGATCACCAAGGACAACGCCGACAGCCTCAAGGACATCATGGATCCGTTCACAGCCCGCTACGTCAAGCAGGGCTGGTTCGAGATCCAGACCACAGCAACCTTCTCGCTGCCGCAGCACCCCAATTACATCAAGCAGACCAAACTGCACGGCGACAAGGCCACACTGACGCCGCAGGGCACGCTGGCGAACTTCGTCGCCGGGCGGCCTTTCCCGCAGGAGCCTGACCCGAAGGACGCACAGGCGGGCGTCAAGCTCATGTGGAATTTCCAGCGTTCCATCAACGCGGGTGACAGCGAGACCATCCACCCGTTCTGGTGGACCTTCCGCAACGCCAAGACGGGCCAGACGGAGCGTCAGTTGCGCTTCGAATGGCACTTCCTGAACTGGAAGCACCGCGTCATGTTCGACCCGAAGCCGGACATCACGCCCAATCCGGGCAACATCTTCCGCTCGATCTACAGCATCGTGCTCGAGCCCTTCGATCTGGCGAACACGCAGCTGCTGATCCATCGCTACCAGGACGACCTGCAGCGCGACGACGGCTGGCTGTACCTGGGCTTCCAGCGCCGTGTGCGGCGTCTCGCGGTCGGCCAGATCACGGACGCGTTCCTCGGTACGGACGCCATGATCGAGGACTTCGAGGGTTACAACGGCCGCATCTCGGACTACACCTGGACCTACAAGAGCACACAGAACATCCTGCTGCCGTTTGAAAAGCACAACGAACAGCCGGTGCTCGACACGGAGCCGAAGGGCGACAAGGACGGCTTCCGGTTCGTGAAGTTCGGCGGCAAGGGCAACTGCTTCCCGCAGGTGACCTGGCAGCTGCGCAAGACCCACCTGATCGAGGGCAAGCCGAAGGATCCGAACCATCCACTCAGCCGGCGCATGGTGTACATGGATGCCGAGAGCGGCACGCTGCCGATCGTGCTGCTCTACGACAAGAAGGGCGCGCCCTGGAAGTACTTCCCGATCTGCAAGTCGCACTCCGACCACCACCTGGCGAAGAACAAGGGGCTCGGCGTGGCGATCGACGACTGCGCGCTGTTCTTCGACGAACAGGCGATGCACTGCACGACGCTGCAGTTCAAGTCGCTGCTCAACGCGGAGGACAACGCGCCGTCGAAGTTCAACGTGCAGAACATGCGCTCGACGGGACGTTAGACCGCGGACGGCGCGACCGACCTGGACGTCGGAACAGACAGCCGGCCCTCGCGCCGGCTGTCTGCCTTTCCCGGGTGTGGTGTGCGTGTGGCGTGGGCCGACACGACCACCTTTGCGGTCGTGCGGGCCCGCGGGATGACGGAGGGACGCGTCCTCAGGTCGAAGCCGGATTCTCCCGGTACCAGTCGTAGATCTCGCCCGCGGTCGGGAACCACACGCCCTTCCTGCGGCGCATGTGGTCGTAGAGCGCCTCGAAGTAACGGATCCGGTGCGGCACGCCGATCACGAAGGGATGCACGCCCATGGACATCACACGTGGCTGCTTCGCGCCCTCGGCGTACAGCCGGTCGAACTGGTCCTTCATGCGTTTGAGCCAGACATCGGACTGATGATGGTGCACGACCATCATGGGGAGATCGCCGGTCTCCATGCTGTAGGGCAGCGCCACGATCGGGCCGTGCGCGGTGCGCATCTCGACCGGGTGCTCGTCCAGCGGCCAGTCGAACACGTACTTGAATCCGGCCTCGGCGAGCAGATCGAGCGTGTCGAGTGTCTCGTGCAGGCCGGGGCCCAGCCAGCCGCGAGGTGCGACGCCGGTGTAGCTCCGCAGCGTGTCGAAGGAGCGGCGGATGGCGTCACGCTGATCCGGTGTCACGTGCATGGCCGCCTGCGAGTATCCGTGGCCCATGAACTCCCAGCCGAGATCCCTGAGCGCGCGTGCCACGGGCTCGCCCGGTCCTTCGCAGACACAGGCGTTCATGGCGACGCTGGCCGCGATCTTCCGTTTCAGCAGCGCATCGATCACGCGCCAGACCCCGACGCGCATGCCGTACTCGTGCCAGGACCAGTTCGGCACGTTGGGTATCGTGACGACGCCCGCAGGCGAACTCAGGTACTCCCGCGCCACGGGCTTCTCGATGTTCCACTCCTCGATGTTCAGGATGCAGTACACCGCGATACGCGCCCCCTTCGGCAGGCGCCAGCGGGGACGGCTCTTCATGGCCGAGTACGAAAAGCGGTCGTGGGGAAGCTTCGACACATGGCCTCCGCAGGAGTGAGCGCGCGCCCTGCGCGTAAGTCAGCTCATACTACCGTTGTGGAGCGTCGCAATCACCGGTCCCGACGCAGCAGCGAGGATGATCCAGCATGACGTCCACAACGCACGTCCAGCGTACCGCGCTGGTCACTGGCGCCAATCGCGGCATCGGGCTTGCCGTCTGCCGCCAGCTCGCGTCGCACGGCGTCACCGTGCTGCTCGGCGCGCGCGACGCCGTGGCCGGCGAGCAGGCTGCAGGGGCGCTGCGGGCGGAGGGTCTGGACGTCCGCGCCATCCGTATCGACACGGCCGATGCGCGGAGCTTCGAATCGGCGCGTGACTTCATCGCGTGCGAGTTCGGCCGCCTCGACATCCTGGTCAACAACGTCGGCATGGGCTTCGACTGGGCCCATACCGCGGCCGATGTGCCGATGCAGATGCTGCGCGACACCTTCGAGATCAATTTCTTCTCGGTCGTCGATCTCACACAGCGACTGCTGCCGCTGCTCCGGAAGAGCCCGGCCGGGCGCATCGTCAACACGTCCAGTGCCATAGGTTCGCTGGCCCGGCGTGCGGCTCGGTCGTCCTGGTCCCAGGGCGCCTGGCCGCTCGCCTACAGCGCGAGCAAGACGGCGCTCAACGCCTTCACGCTCCACCTCGCCTGCGCACTCCGGGACACGCGCATCAAGGTGAACTCCGCGCACCCGGGCATCGTCCGGACTGATCCCAATCCGCAGGGACTCATCAGCCCCGAGGAAGGTGCGCGCACCGCGGTGGCACTCGCCCTGCTCCCGGCCGACGGGCCGACCGGTGGCTTCTTTCACCTGGGAAGCCTCATCGCCTGGTAGGCGGTCGCACAGTCGTGGCGCTGTCGCCTGGCGCCGACCACGGCGTCACTGACGGGCGAGCCGGCGAGCCTTGATCGCTCAGACGTCTGCCTCGAGCCGTGGCTGTGAGCGACCTGAACGCAACCGCGCAGGGCCGCGCGAACCTCAGCCCTCTCCCCGTGACCGGGCGACGCGCCGCCGCTTGATGGTTCGCCGCGACGAGCGCTCCCGCGGACTGGCGACCGATCGTGATCGTGGCACCGCGGCACTGCGCCGCACGATGCCGAGCAACACGTCTTCCGTGGCGTGCAGGTAATCCTTGGGGATCTCCCGCGTCACGGCCCGCGCCAGCGGTGCCGACAGCAACCCACGCATCACACCGAGCAGCCGCGGGCCGGCGACCAGGACCACGCCACCCTTGAGTCGCCGGTGCTCGACGGCCACCAGCGCCAGCAGATTGCGCACGAAGCGTTCGAGATCCGCCTCGCGGGGATCGGCCTCGCTATCCGTGCCGCTCCGGCGAGTGGAGACGGGTCCCGGACCACCCTTCGCTCGCGCGAAGATGCGCCCGGCACGATCCGAGGCGATCTCGCGGGGCCGCAGGCGGCCACCCGGGTGGGTCAGGTGAGCCAGCTCAACCAGCCGTTTCACACCCTCGGTCTCGTCCGTGCAGTACAGCCGCGCCTCCGTGCGATCGGCCACGACGATCAGATCGCTCATCGCCATCCTCCTCGCTTTGTTGCGTTCAATCATCCGCCACGAAGTCCCGGCGCCGTATACGCAGTTCTGCGCTGGCGCCGGTACCGGATCCGCAGAAGGATACCGGGCTTGACCGCAGAGATGATCGAGCGCAGGTCTGCGCGAGTGGATACCCGGATCGCGACAACAGATGGCCATGGCCTGACGGCCCGTATCGCGTTCCTCAACAGCGCCGCGTCCGCCACGGTGCGACAGGTGCGTGAAGGTGAAGATCTGCCGCGTCGCTCACTGAAAAAAGGCGGCTGCGGGGGTGTTCCGCAGCCGTGGCGCCGCAGGCGCCCCGTCAAGTCTCGATCGTCTCCGGCCATCGCACTGCACCCTCGCCGTCATGGATCGAGGGTTGGCACATACAGGGGCTCGGCCGGTGGTGCATCCACGCCCAGCGCTTGCCGCATGGTCTCGATGGCGGTCGATTCGATTGCCGCGGTGCTGCGCCCATCCGGCGTGTAGCAGCGGCGTACGACCTCGACCATCCCGGCGGCTTCCTCGCGGCTCAGGTCGAGAGATCCCAGAAACGCCTCTTGCGCCAGCCCCGCATCGGTGCGCAGCAGCCGCAGGCCATCGCGGAAACAGGCGCACATGGCGCGCACCAGTGCCGGTTCGCGCGCCTGCAGCTCGCGAGGCACCGCGAGGCCCGTGGTCGGCACGCGCAGCGCATCGCCGAAGAAGCGCAGGGTGCCGATACCGTGCTGGGCGAGACGGCTGTGCGGGACCGCCGAGCTGACGACAGCGGCGTCGACATCCCCGCCCTGCAGCAGGCCGAGCCGTGCGACATCGTCGCGCGCGGGCAGGACCAGTGCCTCGCGCCGCGCTGCATCGGTTTCGGCTTCCAGCACCCTGCGCAGGAGCGCATCGGGTGGCGTCCCGGGCGGATAGCCGGCGATGCGCAGGCGTTCAGCGTCTGCCGCGGCACTGCCGCTGATCCGGCCGACGAGCCAGAACATCGGCCGGTCGCAGGACACGAATACGACCCTGACCGGCGCGCCCTGCAGCCAGGCGGACAGCGCCGCGGTGCAGGCCGCCTGGAAGGTGTGTGGCGGCAGCTGCGCATCGGGAATGAACGTGGTGTCGAGCAGCCGGACCTCCAGACCATGCGTGGCGTAGAGGCCCGCGTGGCGTGCCACGAAGTGGCAGGCCAGCTCGTGCGCATCGAATGCCTTGAATCCGAGATGAATCCTCTGCATGCGTGCGCCACCCGTCGTGACGATCCGGTGATCCCGTGCTGACCGCGCCTGTCGCCGCAATCACCGGCGCGACGCGCGCCGGGGCAGCCGCGGGCCTCGGCAACAGCGCCCGGTGGCGGCGCCCTAGCGCAACTGCGGCATGACCTGCCGCGCGAAGTCCTCGAGATACGGCAGCGGGTCCGGCATGGCGGCGGGCCAGACGAAGCCCGCGATGCCGAGGTCGGCGAGCTGGCGCAGGCGCGGCACCGCTTCCTCGGGAGTCCCGGCCACGGCCACGGCATCGATGATCCGGTCGGTCAGCAGTGCGGCGTGCCGCGCCTCGTTGCGCCCGTGCTCGGCGTAGTCGTACTGCGCCTTGAACGCAGCGAGATCATCCCAGAGACCCTCGGAGAAGTAGCTGCGGGGCACGGTGCGGAACACCGTGCCGGCCGCGATGGCGGCATAGCCGCGCACGGCGGCACGCGCCGCGGCCCTGTCGGCACCCACCGAGCAGGCCAGCCGCATGTACAGCTTCAGGTCCGTGAGACTGCGCCCGGCTGCCTCCGCGCCCTGCCCGATGTGGTCGAGCGCATAACGCACCAGCGAGGGATGGGCGCCGACCTGGAACAGCACGCCGTCCGCGACCGCCCCGGCGAGCCTGAGTGATTTCGGCCCCGAGCAGGCCATCACCAGCGGTGCCCGGCTCGTCGACCACGGCATGCGGATCCGCGTGCCCTGGTACTCGACCTCCTCGCCGCGCAGCAGCGCGCGGATGACCCGCAGCTTGTCTGCGAACGCCGCCAGCTTCTCGGGCTGGAGTCCCAGGTTGTGAACCGCACTCTCGCCGACGCCGATGCCGAGGATGGCGCGGCCCGCCGACAGCTCATCGAGCGTGGCGATGCTGTTGGCGAGGACGGCCGGGTGCCGCGTGACCGTGTGCGTCACACCCGTGGCGAGCGCGATGCGCCGCGTCCGTGCGGCCAGCACCGCAAGGATCTCGAACGCACCGCGCATCACCGAGTGCGAGTCGGCGACCCACACGCCCGCATAGCCCAGCCGTTCGGCCGCTTCGGCGAGCGCGACGCAGTCCGCCGCCGGGCGGTTCGGGAGGATGCCGATGTGGAACTCGATGGTCAGGGTCCAGCGCTCCCCTGCCTGGCGTTCTGAGCGTGCGCCACGCGTCCGGACAGGCTTGTGACTAGAACCGGAAATTCATGATGGGCTCGTAGACGCCGGCCTTGAACATCAGTACCCGGAAGGCATAGTGACCCGCGAGCACACCGGCCGCGGCCAGCAAGACCGCGCCGAAGCTGCCGCCCGCGGTCCACAACAGCACGACCGGCAGTGCGATTCCGGCCGCGCACACAACGCCCCAGAACCACTGGGCATAGTAGGCACGGGTCAGCACCTCGACAGACTTGCGGCCCCCCGGGGAGCCGTGATGCGCGCCGTGCAGCAGGCTCGCCACGACCACCGCGATCACGACCACGAGCAGCAGTGCGGCGGTCGCAAGCAGCGGCCTCGCGCCGTTCGTGGTCGCGCCGAACCGCGGCCAGCCACCCAGCAGCGTGAGCAGCATGCCCCCCGTCACCGAATAGACCAGGCTCGCCACCGGCATGAGTCCTGTGTTCCAGAGCGCGATGGCTGTGGAATGAGACATTGCCAGACCCTGGTAGGTCATCACCACGAGAGCCGCCGCACCGGCCGCCAGCCTGAGCAGCAGCAGTACCGGAGAGTCGGGCGCGAGCGCGCCGGTCCAGGTGACGAGCGTGCACAGGCCGCCGAAGCCCATCAGGCACACGATACCCATCAGGCCGCGACTGACCCAGGAGCGGTCCGGACGCAGGATCGCGCGCCAGGACTTACCCGGAACGCCCATGTGTGTGATGTGGAAGAAGGTCTTCAGCACGCCCGTGATCAGCAGTCCCGCCAGCATGCCCGGCACGAAGCCGCAGAGCATCGACACGAGGAACACCGCGGCGCCCAGCTCGCCGAAGAAGAACGCATTCGCCATCGAGGTGTCCCAATGGCGCTGGAATCGATACCCGAGGGCGAAGCTGTCGCCGACGATCGGCAGGTCCTGTACGGCCATCTCATACACTCCCGTCAGTTCAGCATCAGTCGACGTAGTACACCTTGGGCCGCGTGTTCTTCTCGGGCAGCGGCGGCCGGCCGTTGCGCTCGCGGATCAGGCGGCTCGGCCGGCTCTCCGGATCGTCGAGGTCGCCGAAGATGCGCGCGTCCGTCGGGCAGGTGACGACGCAGGCGGGATCGAGCCCTGCATCCACGCGGCCGCTGCAGAAGTCGCACTTGGTCACCATGCCGGGCGTGAAGCGACCGTAGCCCTGCTGCTCGAACGGCGTGATCTCGCCGGTGCCGAACAGGCCATCCTTGAAGGACTCTGCGCTGAGCTGGGTGCGCTGATCGTAGGGACAGGCCACGGCGCAGGAGGAACAGCCGATGCACGTGTCCTTGTTGACCATCACGATGCCGTCGGGCCGCGTGTAGGTCGCACCGCTCGGGCAGACCTTCTCGCAGGGCGCATCCTCGCAGTGGTTGCACAGCGTCGGGATGTAGACGCGTTTCACCGACGGGTACACGCCATATTCCTGGCTCAGCGTGCGCGTGAAGAAGACGCCGTCGGGCAGCGAGTTCTCCTGCTTGCAGCCCACGACGCAGGCGTTGCAGCCGATACAGCGCCTGAGATCGAAAACCATGCCATAGCGTGCCATCAGTGTTTCCTGCCTTTGCCGGGAAGCGCGATTTCGTCCACCAGGTCGTAAACGGAGCCGCCGTCCTTCAGGAATTGCGGCCAGTCGTCGAGTTTCGTGATCTTCACCTTGCAGACCGTCTCGGGCTGCCCCGTGACCCCGTCGGTGTTGCGCAGGTCGTACGGCAGCAGGTCGTTGAAGTGCCCACCCGCGTGCTTGGCGTTGCCCCGGCCACCCTTGCCGCGCGACAGCGCGTTCGACACGCCGAGCGTGTCCGGATGCCAGCCCTCGGACACGCCGATGCGCCCGTAGATCCGGCCGTAGGGTGACTCGACCTTGACGATGTCCATGGCCCTCAGCCCCTTCCTCGCGGCCGTCTTCGGGTTCAGCATCAGCGCGATGTGCACGGGATCGCGGTAGACGATGTCCTGGATCCAGGGGTTGCTGAGGCTCTCGCCGAAGTTGATCTGGATGTCCTTGTAGAACATGCCGTACAGGTCGTACTCGGGCGGCTCCTCGTGCACGGGGTCGAGCCGCGCCGTCGGCAGCGGCTGGTAGTCTTCCCAGGCCCATTCGTCGCGGAACGGAACCTTCGCCGCGTCCATCTTCGCGCGCAGCGCATCACGCTGGGCCAGCATGTCCTCGATGTAAAAGTGGAGCCGCAGTCCGTCCCAGGGCCGGTACCACTTGTCGTTGCGCCGCTCGGTCACGGCGTGGCCGTGCTCCATGTACCAGTCGAGGTCCTTGCCGTTCCACAGCAGGCCCTTGCGCCGTGCGATCTCCTTGTCCGTGTACTTGATGCCGGGCTGCAGCATCAGCTCCGGCTTGTTGACGAGGCCGAGCGCGAAATTCAGCACCTGGTTGTAGGAGTCGAGCACGCCCATGCGCGAAGCCAGCTCGGTGAAGATCTCTTCCTCGCTCTTGGTGTCGTAGATCGGCGGCACGACCGGCTGGCGCATGCACATGCCTTCCGTGTGCGGTGGCTCGATCATGGTCATGTTCCAGCTCTCGAACACGTCGTTCGACGGCAGGATCACGTCGGCCCACTGCGTCGTCTCGTTCGGGATGATGTCGCAGACCACGATGAACTTCATGCTCTTCATGAATTCGAACCACTTCTCGCGCGGTCCTTGCATGGCCCACAGCGGGTTCGAGTGGCACACCACCATCGTGTCCGGCCGGAACTCCAGGCCGAACTTCTCGGGGTTCAGGAACACCTGCAGGTTCAGGTGCGGCGGATGTACGCCGACCGGGAAGTAGTCCATCAGATGGAAGGTCTGCGGCGGGTACGAGAACGGCGGCACGGGACCGAGCTGGTGCGGTGTCGGCTTGATCATGCCGTTCTCGCCGGGCTCGATGTGGCCGTGATCGACCCACTGGTCGTCGAGCGTGACGCCCATGTGGCCGCCCGGTGTGTCGATGCACCCGAGCAGGAAGTTCACCAGCTTGAACGCGTGGTTCGTCTGGAAGCCGAGCTTGTGGCCCTGCGCGCCGCGATAGTAGTTGTAGGCCGCGGGCCGGAGCGGCAGCACGCGGCCGTCGATCACGATCTTCGCGTCCTCGGCGATGCGTGCCGCATCGTAGAGCTGCTTCGCGAGGCGGCGCACCGTGGCGGGCGGGACCGTGGTGATCCTCTCCATGGCTTCCGGCGAGCATTCAGCGAGAATGTCGCGGAACCGCTGGAACGCCGGTCTGCACGGCTTGCCGTCGACCGCGTACGCGCCCTCGAGGGCCATGCGCCCGATCGTGGGATCGTCCCAGGGCTTTGCCTGGCCGGTGGCTTCGTCCCAGACGTAGATCTTGCCGTCGGCATTGCGCACGAAGTAGCCGTCCGGGCCGACCAGGTACGGCGCATTGGTGTCCTTGCGCAGGAACGCGGCGTCGTACCAGCCTTCGTGGATCATCACGTGGCACAGCGCCAGCCCGAAGTGGCGGTCGGTTGCGGGGCGGATCGGCACCCATTCCTCGGACTTGGCGCCCGAGATCGACAGCCGTGGCTCGACGGTCACGCACTTCATGCCCCGGTCGATGCGCGCATTGGCGACCCAGTAGGACTGGGCCGCGGCGTGCAGGTGGGAGGAGAAGCCGTCACCCGTGCCGTTGTTGAGCCAGAAGTTGCAGTGCTTCGCGTCGTTGGCGGCAGCGAAGGCCTGCAGCAACGTGGACTTTCCCACCGAGCGGG
>CAYWMY010000024.1:0-15915 GCA_964459405.1 uncultured Steroidobacteraceae bacterium
GTCCTCGACCCCCGACCCGACGACCACACCCAAGCGGACA
This sequence comes from uncultured Steroidobacteraceae bacterium, assembly GCA_964459405.1. Lineage (GTDB taxonomy): Bacteria > Pseudomonadota > Gammaproteobacteria > Steroidobacterales > Steroidobacteraceae > CAYWMY01. The sequence goes on from CAYWMY010000024.1 coordinate 41, forward strand.
ATTCATGTGCTACTAGAAACGAGGGTGCGGGACCGCCTCGTCCGGACATCCCACAGGTGATGCGGTCGGGGACCGGCAGGCACATCGACCCGCCGGCCGGCTCATTGCGATTGCGCAGGCATTCAGGCAATTTCAGCATCATGCGGCTGGAAATTTCATGGCTCGCGGCGGGACCGGCGATCGATTCCCGTCGTTCCGAGCGGCTGGATCGCCGGTGTGCCGCCGGGGGGGGGCGGGCCGGTATGCGGTCTTGTGGCGGTGGATCACGCCGCATCGGGGCGCCGGCACCCAGGACGCAGAGCCGGCCGGTGACCACGGTCGCCAGCGTTTCTGATCTGCGCGAGCTCGCGCGACGGCGCGTGCCGCGCATGATGTTCGATTACGCGGATCGCGGCTCCTACGACGAGATCACACTCAAGCGCAATCGTGACGATCTCGATGTGCTGGAATTCAGACAGCGCGTGCTGGTCGACCTCTCGCACCGGGACCTCGCGACTACGCTGGCGGGGCGTTCGGCGGCGCTGCCGGTCGCGATCGCGCCCACCGGCCTTGCGGGAATGTTCTGGCGCGACGGTGAGGTCGCGGCCGCACAGGCGGCCGAATCCTTCGGTGTTCCATACACGCTGAGCACGCTGTCGATCTGCTCGATCGAGGATGTCAGGGCCGCCGTGCGCAGCCCCTTCTGGTTCCAGCTGTACCTGCTGAAGGACCGGGCGTTCAACGCCGAGTTGATCGCGCGCGCTGGCTGCGGAATGCGACACGTTGATGCTGACCCTCGATCTGCAGGTCCAGGGCCTGCGGCGCCAGGACTTGAGGAACGGGCTCAGCATTCCGCCGCGCGTGACCTGGCACAACGCCTTCGACCTCGCCAGCCGGCCGCGATGGATCGCCGGCCTGCTGCGCGGGCGGAGGCGCACATTCGGTAACCTGGCCGGTCGCGTCAGTCGGCCGGCCGGGCTCGGTTCGCTCGCCCAGTGGATCGCCGCACAGATCGACCCCGCGATCACCTGGAATGACCTGGACCGGGTGCGGTCGCAGTGGCCCGGCAAGCTCATCGTCAAGGGTGTGCTCGACGCCGAGGACGCCACCCACGCCGTCGCGCACGGCGCGGACGCGATCGTGGTCTCCAACCACGGCGGCCGCCAGCTCGACGGCGCTCCTTCTACCATCGCCGTGCTGCCGGAGATCGTGGATGCCGTGGCCGGCAGTGCCGAGGTCCTGTTCGACGGTGGAATCATGTGCGGGCAGGACATCTTGAAGGCGCTGGCGCTGGGTGCCCGTGGCTGCCTGATCGGCAAGGCTCATCTATATGGACTCGCCGCCGCCGGACGGGACGGAGTTGCGCGGGTGCTGGAAATCATCCGCGACGAACTCAGTGTCAGTATGGCGCTCACCGGCTGCCGCAGCGTCGCCGAGGTCGATCGCCGCGTCGTCCGGGGGCCATTACAACCACGATGAGCGGCTGCAAGGCGGTCGGCCACCGGTGCCGTTGTGGCTGCCGGAGGCAGCACACCGGTGGCCGGTGCGGCGCAAAATTGTCGTTTCGTGACCCGACTCAAACCGTTAGAATCGGGTGCCCCGTAGCTGGTACCTCCGCGCGGATGCAAGGCCATGCCTCCCATGGGGCAGTAGGTACCTTGCCTCGTCTGCGGCGTGCGCGTGCGCGGGAGCCCGGGAATCAACGTTAAGGCGGAATCTGTCATGCACAACGGCCTCGATCAGAGCGGCCAGGGATCGGCGACGGCCAAGCAGATCGGACCCGGTCTGCCTCCGAAGCAGGGTCTGTACGATCCGGCCTTCGAACACGAGGCCTGTGGTGTCGGCTTTGTCGTCGACATCAAGGGCCGCAAGTCGCACCGCACCCTGCAGCAGGGCATCCAGATCCTGAAGAATCTCGATCATCGCGGCGCCTGCGGCTGCGAAGTCAACACCGGTGACGGCGCTGGCGTGCTGCTGCAGATGCCGCACGCCTTCATGGTCGAGGCGGCGAAGAAGGCCCGCGTCAAGCTGCCGGCTGCAGGCGAGTACAGTACCGGCCTCGTATTCATGCCGCGCAATCCGACTCTGCGGCGCCGCCTGGAGGAGGTGTTCGGCCAGATCGTCCAGAGCGAAGGACTCACGCTGCTGGGCTGGAGGACGGTACCCACCAGCAACTCGATGCTGGGCGAAACCGCACGTTCCTGCGAGCCTTCCATGCGACAGGTGTTCATCGGCAAGGGAAGCGATGCACTCGATGCGCTGGCCTTCGAACGCCGGCTGTACGTGGTGCGCAAGCGCGCCTACAACGAGATCAGGGCCTCGACGCTGCCTGGAGCCGAATTCTGGTACGTCTGCAGCCTGTCGCACCGGACACTGGTCTACAAGGGCATGCTGCTGACCTCGCAGCTCGACGAGTACTTCCCCGACCTGCGCGATCCTTCCATGGAGACCGCGCTCGCACTCGTGCACTCGCGCTTCAGCACCAACACCTTCCCCAGCTGGGAGCGCGCGCATCCCTATCGCTATCTCGCACACAACGGCGAGATCAACACGGTGCGCGGCAACACCAACTGGATGCGCGCGCGCGAGGCCATGTTCGAGTCGGAGGCGTTTGGCGAGGACATCAGGAAGATCCTGCCGATCGTAAACCCGAACGGCAGCGACTCGGCCATGTTCGACAACACGCTCGAGCTGCTGGTACTCACCGGCCGTTCGCTGCCGCACGCGATCATGATGATGATCCCGGAGCCGTGGTCGAACCACGAGACCATGGACGACGCGCGCAAGGCGTTCTACCAGTTCCATTCGTCGCTGATGGAGCCGTGGGACGGCCCGGCGTCGATCGCTTTCACCGATGGCCGCATGATCGGCGCGGTGCTGGACCGCAACGGGCTGAGGCCGTCGCGTTTCTACGTCACCAGCGACGACCTGGTGATCATGGCCTCGGAGGCGGGCGTGCTCGACGTGCCACCGGAGAAGGTGCTGCGCAAGGGGCGCCTCCAGCCGGGCCGCATGTTCCTCGTGGACACCGAGCAGGGCCGCATCGTCGACGATGAGGAGATCAAGCGCCGGATCAGCACGGATCGCCCCTACCGGCAGTGGCTCGATGAACACCAGGTTCACCTCGACGATCTGCCCGGGGCCCCGGAAGTGCCGGTACCGGACCACGAGACGCTGCTGCAGCGACAGATCGCTTTCGGCTATTCCTTCGAGGACCTGCGTCTGTTGATGCTGCCGATGGCCCGCGACGGTGTCGAGGCCGTGGGGTCGATGGGCAATGACACGCCGCTCGCGGTGCTGTCCGAAAAGCCGCGCCTGCTGTACGACTACTTCAAGCAGCTGTTCGCCCAGGTCACCAATCCGCCGATCGACTGCATCCGTGAGGAGATCATCACCTCGTCCGAGACACGGCTGGGATCCGAGGGCAATCTGCTGCAGCCGCAACCGGCTGACTGCCGCCGCCTGGAAGTCAAGTGGCCGGTGCTCACGAACGAGGAGTTCGCCAAGGTCCGCCGCATGGACCTGCCGGGCCTGCGCGTTGGTGTGCTGCCGACGCTGTTCCGCCGCTCGCGCGGCGCCCGCGGTCTCGCCAAGTCCGTCGAGGAGCTGTGCCTGATGGCGCGGCGCCTGATCGAGGAGGAGGAGATCAGCATCCTGATCCTGAGCGACCGCGGCGTGAACCGCGAGTTCGCGCCGGTGCCCGCGCTGCTGGCGATCGCGGGACTGCACCATTACCTGATCCGCGAGGGCCTGCGCACGCGCGTGAGCCTGGTCATCGAGACCGGCGAGGCCCGCGAAGTGCACCAGTTCGCACTGCTGATCGGCTATGGGGCGAGCGTGATCAACCCCTATCTCGCGTTCGAGACCATCGACGGCATGATCAGCGACGGTCTGCTGGTCGGTATCGATCACCGCACCGCCTGCAAGAACTTCGTCAAGGCCGCGACCAAGGGGGTCGTCAAGGTCATGGCGAAGATGGGCATCTCCGCGATCCAGAGTTACCGCGGTGCCCAGGTGTTCGAGGCCATCGGCCTGCGTCAGGACGTCGTGGACCAGTATTTCACGTGGACGCCCTCACGCATCGGCGGCATCGACCTCGACGTGATCGCGCAGGAAACGCTGGCGCGGCATGCGGCCGCCTTCCCCGCGCGGCGCGCTGATGGGCACGTACTGCCGGCCGGCGGCCTTTACCAGTGGCGCGCCGATGGCGAGCATCACCTGTTCAACCCGGAGTCGATTCACCGGCTGCAGAAGGCCGTGCGCACGGGAAGCTACGCGACCTACCGCAGTTATTCGCAGCTGATCAACGACCAGTCCCGCACTCTCGCTACGCTGCGCGGTCTGCTCGAATTCAAGGCCAACGAGCCGGTGCCGCTCGAGGAGGTCGAGCCCGCCGAGAGCATCGTGAAGCGCTTCAAGACCGGGGCGATGTCCTACGGCTCGATCAGCAAGGAGGCTCACGAGACCCTGGCCATCGCCATGAACCGCATCGGCGGCAAGAGCAACACCGGCGAGGGAGGCGAGGATCCGGAGCGCTACAGGCCGCGTGCCAACGGGGATTCGGCCAGTTCGGCCATCAAGCAGGTCGCCTCGGGCCGCTTCGGCGTGACCAGCGAGTATCTGGTGAACGCGCAGGAGATCCAGATCAAGATGGCGCAGGGCGCGAAACCCGGCGAGGGAGGGCAGCTCCCGGGTGGCAAGGTGTATCCGTGGATCGCCAAGACGCGCCTCACGACCGCCGGCGTCGGGTTGATCTCGCCGCCGCCGCATCACGACATCTACTCGATCGAGGATCTGGCCGAGCTGATCCACGACCTCAAGAACGCCAATCGCCACGCGCGCATCAGCGTCAAGCTGGTTGCAGAGGTCGGCGTTGGCACGGTTGCGGCGGGCGTCGCCAAGGCGCACGCCGACGTGATCCTCGTCAGTGGCTACGATGGCGGCACCGGTGCCTCACCGCAGACTTCCATCGCGCACGCCGGTCTGCCCTGGGAACTGGGCCTCGCCGAGACGCACCAGACCCTGGTGCTCAACAACCTGCGCAGCCGCGTCGCGGTCGAGACCGACGGACAGCTGAAGACGGGCCGCGACGTGGTCATCGCTGCACTGCTCGGCGCCGAGGAGTTCGGCTTCGCGACCGCTCCGCTGGTCGCGACCGGCTGCATCATGATGCGCGTCTGCCACTTGAACACCTGCCCGACCGGCGTCGCCACGCAGGACCCGCGGCTGCGCGAGAAGTTCGAGGGCAAGCCGGAACACGTCGTGAACTTCTTCCGCTTCGTCGCGATGGAGATGCGGGAGATCATGGCGCAGCTCGGCTTCAGAAGCGTCGACGAGATGGTCGGGCGCGTGGACAGGCTGGAACCCCGCAAGGCCGTCGACCACTGGAAGGCGCGCGGCCTCGACTTCAGCAACCTGCTGTACCAGCCGGACGTCGGGCCGGAGATCGGTCGCTACTGTCAGATACCGCAGGACCATGGGCTCGAGCAGTCTCTGGACCTGACCCAGCTGCTGGAAATCTGCCGTCCAGCGATCGAGCGGCGCGAGAAGGTCGTCGCCGAGCTGCCGATCCGCAACATCAATCGCGTGACGGGAACCATCACAGGCAGCGAGCTCACGCGGCGCTGGGGTGCGGCGGGACTGCCCGACGACACCATCCGCATCCACTTCAAGGGATCGGCCGGCCAGAGCTTCGCCGCGTTCATGCCGGCGGGCATGACTTTCGTTCTCGAGGGCGATGCCAACGATTACCTCGGCAAGGGTCTGTCGGGCGGCCGTGTGATCGTGCTGCCGCCGGTGCGTTCGACGTTCGCGGCCGAGGACAACATCATCGTCGGCAACGTCGCGCTCTATGGCGGCACCGCCGGCGAGGCCTACATCCGTGGCATGGCCGGCGAGCGCTTCGCGGTGCGCAACAGCGGTGTCACCGCGGTCGTCGAGGCCGTGGGTGACCACGGCTGCGAGTACATGACGGGAGGACGCGTCGTGGTGCTCGGGGCGGCGGGCCGCAATTTCGGCGCCGGCATGTCCGGCGGCGCGGCCTACGTGCTCGACGAGGGCGGCGAATTCCGCCGCAACGTGAACATGCAGATGGTCGACATCGAGACGGTCGAGGGCCCGGACGAGCAGGCCGAGCTGCGGCGGCTCGTCGAGAACCACCTGCACTATACCGGTAGCCGCCGCGCTCAGACCATTCTGGACTCATGGCACGACCTCGCACCCCGCTTCGTCAAGGTCATGCCGCGGGATTACCGGCGAATGCTCGCGTGCATCGCCCGTGCCCACGATCAGGGACTGACCGGCGATGAGGCGATCATGGTCGCGTTCGAGGAAAACGCGCGCGACCTGTCGCGCGTCGGTGGCAACTGACAGAGCAACGTTGAGGCGAAAGCTGCGAATCCAGGACTGATATGGGAAAGCCGACGGGATTCATCGAGTATCTGCGCGAGCTGCCGGTCGACCGCACTCCTGTGGAGCGTGTCCGTGACTGGAACGAGTTCCATGAACACATGGACGAGAAACGGCTGCGCAACCAGGCCGCACGGTGCATGGACTGCGGCGTACCGTTCTGTCACACGGGGCGGCTGCTCAACGGCGGAGCGTCGGGCTGTCCGGTCAACAACCTGATCCCCGAGTGGAACGACCTCGTGTACCGCGGCCTGTGGCGTGAGGCGCTCGAACGCCTGCACCGCACGAACAATTTCCCGGAGTTCACCGGGCGTGTCTGCCCGGCTCCCTGTGAGGGCTCGTGCGTGCTCGGCATCACGAGCCCGCCGGTGACCATCAAGAACATCGAGAACACGATCATCGAACGCGGCTGGGATGAGGGCTGGGTCAGCATGGAGCCTCCGGCCGTACGCACGGGCAAGAAGGTCGCGGTCATCGGCTCGGGACCCGCGGGACTCGCGGCGGCGGCGCAGCTCAACCAGGCCGGACACGAGGTCACGGTGCTGGAGCGCGACGACCGCCCGGGTGGCCTGCTGATGTATGGCATCCCCAACATGAAGCTCGACAAGCGGCTCGTGGTGGAACGACGGCTCAACCAGATGATGCAGCAGGGCATCAAGTTCGTCTGCAACGCGAACGTGGGTGAGAACGTCGAACCCCAGTACCTGCAGCAGGAATTCGACGCAATCGTGCTGTGCACGGGCGCCACCGAGCCGCGCAACCTTGCCGTGGCGGGCCGCGAGCTCCGGGGTGTGCACTTTGCGATGGATTTCCTGACCGCAGCCACCAAGGCGGTGCTGGCCGGTGACCCGGCCGCCACGGCGATCCATGCGGGCGGCCGCGACGTGCTGGTCATCGGCGGCGGCGACACCGGCACGGACTGCGTCGCGACGGCGCTGCGTCACGGCTGTCGGAGCCTGACGCAGCTCGAGATCCTCGAACGTCCGCCCCTCGAGCGCGCCGAGGACAACCCGTGGCCGGAATGGCCGCGCGTCTACAAGGTCGACTATGGTCAGGAAGAGGCCGCGGCGCGCTTCGGTGCTGATCCGCGCGCGTACCGCACGACCGTGAAGCGTTTCGAGGGCAATGCCTCCGGCGACGTGAAGTCAGTCGTCACCGTCGATATCGAATGGCAGCGCAACGACGGTGGCAGCCCGGTGCCGGTCGAGGTGCCGGGTACGGAACGCACGCGACCGGTCGATCTCGTGCTGCTGGCCATGGGTTTCCTGGGCCCGGAGCAGCCGCTGCTGCGGGACTTCGGCATCACCATCGATGAACGCGGCAATGCCGCGGCGGGCTACGGCTCCTACGCAACCAACGTCAAGGGTGTGTTCGCGGCCGGAGACTGCCGCCGCGGTCAGAGCCTCGTGGTGTGGGCGATCCACGAAGGCCGCGGCGCGGCGCGTGAGTGCGACCGGTTCCTGATGGGCACCACGCAGCTGCCCTGACTCACCGCCCCGGCTCGGCGGGTTTCCGCGCGGCCACCGGGTCCGGCGGCACCGGCCGGGCAGCCGTGTCGATGGTCACGACGGCGCTCATGCCGGCGCGCAGCACCGGGTCGCCCGGTGACTGCTCGACAGTAATGCGCACCGGGACGCGCTGCACGATCTTGACCCAGTTCCCGGATGCATTCTGCGGTGGCAGCACGGAGAATTCGGCGCCGGTCGCCTGCGCAATGCTCTCGACACGGCCGTGCCAGCGGTGATCCGGATAGGTGTCGATGCGGATCGCGACCGGCTGGCCCACCTGTACGCGCGTCAGATCGGTTTCCTTGAAGTTCGCCTCGATCCAGGTGCGCCTCGCATCGACGATCGCGAACGCGGGCTTGCCTTCGGACAGCTGGTCGCCGACCTGCGGCAGGTGACTCACGATGCCGGCCCTGGGCGCGCGCACGATGCCGTGGCCGATGTCGACCTCGATCCGGGCAATCTCGGCATCCGCGGCGCGGACCTCCGGATGCTGGTCCACATCCGCCTCCGGACGGCCCGCCAGCCTCGCGGCGATCGAGGCGAGTTCGCGTTCCAGGATCGTGACGCGGCCGCTGGCGAGTTCGGCAGCCTGCTCCGCAGCGTCGAGACGCGTGGCCGCCACGAGCCGGCGCGCGGCCAGTTCGCGCTGGCGCTCGAACTCGCGCGCCGCAAACCGCGCATCGCGCTGCGCGACCAGGAGTTCAGCCTGTTTCTCGAGATAACCGGCGCGCAGCGCCGAGATCTGCACGCGGATCGCATCGCGCCTCGCGCGCGCCGCCTCCAGCTCGTGCCCCAGCTTCGCCGTCAAGAGCTCGAGCAGCGGCTGTCCCGCCACCACCGCCTCGTTCTCGCGTACCAGCACCTTCCGGATCTGGGCGTCGATCTGGCTCGCAACCAGCGTCTTGTCCGACTTCACGTAGGCGTTGTCGGTGCTGACCTCGAACCGATGGACGTAGTAGTAGCCGGCGCCTGCCAGCGCCAGCCCCAGCGGCAGGCCCCACAGCAGCAGCGCGCGCGCCGCGCGGCGCGCGACGCCGGTCGCGGAGTTCCCGGCCGGTTCGCTCATCGACCGGTCCTGCGCGAAGCGGCGGCGGGCTGTGCACCCGCGAGATTGGCACGCAGCCGCGACAACAGGTCCACGAGGGCACGTCGCTCGATCGCACTCAGGCCGCGCACCGCCTGATTCGAGCAGCGCCGGCCGATGGAACGCATCTCGCGCACGGCGGTGCGGGCTCGCGCCGTCAGATAGACGCGCTGCACCCGGCGGTCCGTCGTGTCGCGCCGTCTCTCGATGAGATTCAGGCGCTGCATGCGGTCCAGCAATCTGCCGATGGTCATCGGGCGCACCTCGACCACGGCCGCGAGCTCGCGCTGCAGACAGCCCTCCATGCGCGAGAGATAAGCCAGCACGCGCCACTGCGCCGGGGTGAACCGGCTGCGTCCGGCATGCCTGCGGAAGTCGGCACGCAGCATGCGCGTCACGTCATGCAGCAGGAATGGCAGCGTCGGGGACTGAGCCACGTCGGGACTCCGGAATTGATAAGCAAGGCTTATTATAGGCCGAGTTGCGGGGCGTACCGGATTCCTGCTTCAAGTGGAGGCTCATCACGTGGCGGGTCGTGCATTGCTGCTGTTGCTGCTGGCTGTCGTGGTGCTGCTGTTGTGGCGCAGCCTGCGGCGCCGTGGTTGAGCGGGCTGCGGCACGAAGGCGGTCCGAGGTGGTTGCCCGGCGTCGTGCTCCGTGGATGTCTGTGCATCCTGAGCCGGCCCGCCCCGGGTGACCGAGGCACTGCCATCGGGATTGCCCGGACAGGCCCCTATTCGCCGGCCGGCACACCCGGCTGGAAGGGTCGCGGTGCCGCGGCCAGCGCCGCGACGACCGCGGCCCGCGGTCGGAAGGCCGTCGCGAAATCGGCGGGCATTCGGCGTGGACTGCCGTCATCGAGATCGATACAGACGTAGTGGATCAGTGCCCGCAGCAGGTCCTGGCCGTCGCCGACGCGCCGGATCTGGAAGCGGCGGTCCACCCTCAGCCGCGCGTCACACCGCGTGAGCCAGGTGGCGACCGCGACGCGATCGCCCGGCAGGGCCGGAGCGATGTAGTGCAGCTGGCTGCGCCAGACGGCCATGCCGCGGCGCAGGTCCTGATAACGTTGCTCGGGAAGACCCAGGTGGCGGGAGTGCGCCCAGGCGACCTGGTCGAGCCAGCGCACGTACACGGCATTGTTGACATGCTGGTAGCTGTCGATGTCGGCTGCCAGCACCGCGATCTCGATCGTGAAGGGCTCCGGCAGATCCCAGGCCGCTGCCGGCGGTCCAGCGGATGGCGCAACGCTCATCCGCGGCCGGCCCGGCGCGCACCACAGCCGACGGCGGAACGACGGGAACCAGCCGCATGGGGCGGCGCCGTGCCGTCGTGTGTCGTGTGTCGGGCCATGACGGCGGATTGTTGCGGAATGTCGTTCCGGGTCGCAAGGCGCCGCCCGCGGCCGTTGTCCGGGTACTGTGTGTGGCGGTGGCCAGGCAGTATCTTCCACGGCAGGTGGTGTGATGGTGTGGGGAGGGGTGATGCGGGTCGGAGTGCCGAAGGAAGTCAAGATCCATGAATACCGGGTCGGGCTGACACCCGCCGGAGCCCAGGAACTCGTCCGCCGTGGACACGAGAGCAGTGTCGAGACTGGCGCAGGCGAGGGCGCCGGCATCACCGATGCCGAATATGCCGCGGCGGGTGCCCGCGTGGTCGCGAGCCCGGCGGAGGTGTTTGCCGCGAGCGAGTTCATCGTCAAGGTCAAGGAGCCACAGCCGCCCGAGTGCGAGCTGCTGAGGCCGCAGCAGACCGTGTTCGCCTTTCTGCATCTGGCCGCCGACCCGGGCCAGGCCGCGGCGCTGGTCGCGAGCGGTGCGACTGCCATCGGCTACGAGACCGTGACCGCACCGGATGGCTCGCTGCCCCTGCTGACACCCATGAGCGAGATCGCCGGCAGGATGGCCGTGCAGGTGGGTGCCCATTGCCTGGAAAAGGCGCAAGGGGGGCGCGGCGTACTGCTGGGCGGCGTGCCCGGCGTGGAATCGGGCCAGGTCGTCATTCTGGGCGGCGGAGTCGCCGGCACGGAGGCGGCCCTGATGGCCGCAGGGCTTGGTGCGGAAGTCACGGTCGTCGATCGCTCACTGGCCCGGTTGCGGGAACTCTCGGCCCGGCATGGTGGCCGCGTGAAGACCGTGCACTCCACTCACGAGGCCATCGCCCGACTGATCACGGAGGCGGACCTCGTGATCGGCTCGGTGCTGGTCCCGGGCGCGGCCACGCCGAAGCTCGTCACGCGCGCGATGCTGGGCAGCGTGCGCCCGGGCGCGGTGCTCGTCGACATTGCGATCGATCAAGGCGGCTGCTTCGAGACCAGCCGCCCCACGAGCCATGCGGCGCCCAGTTTCGTGCTGGATGGAATCGTGCACTACTGCGTGACAAACATGCCCGGCGCCGTGCCGCGCACCTCGACGCTCGCACTGACACACGCGACCCTCCCATATGTATTGAGTCTTGCGGAACACGGGGCCCGGGAGGCCTGCCGGAGGGATCCCGGGCTCGCGGCAGGTGTGAACGTCGAGGCAGGCCGCATTGTTCATGCAGCGGTCGCCGGTGCATTGCAGAAGCAGCGCGATGCCGGCATGAACGGTCCAGGCTGAGAACCGCGTTCAGCCGCGATTCAGCGGCCGTGTGCAGAATCATTCTCGCGTTGCCTCCCATCGTGCGTTTGCCTATAAAGCACGGGGGGGCAGCGCTGGAGGACGATAATGAGAAAGTACGGGCTGGGCGAAGTGGTGGCGGGCGGGCTCATTGCGCTCGGACTCGCGGCAGGTTCGTTCACCTACGCAGCGGATGTCACGCCGATGGCAGACGATGCCTGCGTGGCGCGGTGCGATGAGGACGCCGACAAATGCATGGAAGAGGCCGGTGGTGACGAGTCCCGGGAAAAGGCCTGCGACGAACGCTACGACAAGTGCCTCGACAAGTGTGGCTGAACCGGTCCTGAGGACCTGACCATCGGCGGTGCGGGATGCACCGCCGCTCGTCTCCGATCCCGACGAGGTCGGCTCTTCGGGCGCCGTGCAACAGCGGGGCCGGCCCCGGCCCTGAGTCGGCACCCGACTGACATGGATTCGATGCCCCCGCAGGGCCGCGTTCGGCGTGCCGGTTCCCCCGCCGTGGCACGCCCTTGGCCCCTCCCGTTGAATTAGCCTGCTGTTCGTATATAGTTCCCTGTCCGTCGGACATCCCGGTCCGGCGGATGTCGCTGATTTGGAAAGATTTTCGGTGGGATAATGGAACGCGACGAAGACCGCTTCGATCTCGACGAGGACTTTCTCAGCGGTGACGAGGACGCTCAGGCGGCCGACCGATTTCTTGACAAGAAGGTCAAGCCGGGTGCCAGCAAGAAGGGCCAGGCGGCATGGAGCCGGCTCGAAGACCTGCTGGCGGAGCGGCGCCTGCAACGGGAACTCAAGGAACAGTTCGACGACGAGAGCTGAGTCCGTCCCTGGCCGGACCGTGGCCGCGTCGAGGGGCGATCGTGCCCCTGGCGGGCATCGGCCGGCTGCGCGCCGGCCGGCATGGAGTCGTCGCATGCCGATGCCGCGAGACATCGTGGCGTGATCATGTCCACGGGATTGCGTGCACGGCCGACGCTGCGACAGCGCAGCGGGGGCTTGCGACGCCGCACTCGCCAACTCTGGTTGTCACGCATGAACAGCACAACATCGCCTTCGCCCTGGGTCGTCCTGAAATTCGGCGGCACGAGCGTGTCCACGGTCGCGAACTGGAAGAACATCGCCGCCGTGCTGCGCCTGCGGCTCGCGGAGGGCGTCAGACCAGTCGTCGTGCATTCGGCGCTGTCGAAGATCACCGACCGGCTGGAGGCACTGCTCGCGGGTGCCATGCGTGGTGACTACGAATCCACCATGGCGGAGATCGAGAAGCGGCATCGTGACCTTGCACGCGACATGGGCATCCCGGTGCCGGCCGGAGTCGAGCGCCACCTGTCGGAAGTGCGGCAGATCGCCGCCGGCCTCTCGCTGGTCGGCGAGATCAGCGACCGCGTGCGTGCGCGCGTGATGTCCACCGGCGAACTCATGGCGACGGAGCTCGGTGCGGCCTTCCTGAACGCCGAGGGAATCCCGACGACGCTGGTCGATGCGCGCACGCTGCTGCGGGCGGTGGACCGCAAGGGAGCGACCGAGAAAGCCAGCACACTGTCGGCGACCTGCCGCTTCGATCCCGACCGCGACGCCCAGCGGCGTCTGGATGAGCTGGGCACGGTGATCCTCACGCAGGGATTCATCGCCAGCGACGAAGAGGGCAACACGGTGCTGCTCGGCCGGGGAGGTTCCGATACCTCGGGCGCCTACATCGCGGGACTGCTGGCCGCCCGCCGGCTCGAGATCTGGACCGATGTCCCGGGCATGTTCTCCGCGAATCCACGCGACGTCCCCACCGCGCGGCTGCTCAAGTCGCTGCACTACGACGAGGCCCAGGAGATCGCGAGCAACGGCGCCAAGGTGCTGCACCCGCGCTGCATCCTGCCGGTGCGTCAGCACGGCATTCCGTTGTACGTCTACGCGACGCAGACGCCCGAGTACCCGGGCACGGTCATTACGGCACGGCCTCCCGACACCAGCGCGCGCGTCAAGGCCATCGCGCTCAAGAAGGGCATTACGCTGGTGTCGATGGAGAGCCCCGGCATGTGGCACCAGGTCGGCTTCCTCGCCGATGCCTTCCAGGTGTTCAAGAACCACGGGCTGTCCGTGGACCTCGTGTCGACGTCGGAGACCAACGTCACGGTGTCGCTGGATCCCGCGGCGAACACGCTCGACGCGGCCGCCGTGGATGCGCTGATCGACGAGCTGTCGCAGCTCTGCCGCGCCGAGGTCATCGGCCCCTGCGCTTCGCTGTCGCTCGTCGGACGCAACATCCGCGCGATCCTTCACGAGCTGGGCGAGGCCTTCGAGCTGTTCGAGGAACAGAAGATCTACCTCGTCAGCCAGGCCGCGAACGACCTGAACTTCACGCTGGTGCTCGACGAGGATCAGGGCGACCGCCTGGTGACGCAGCTCCACGATCTGCTGATCCGCGCCTCGGCCGTGGACCACGTCATGGGCCCGACCTGGGAGCAGCTGTACGCGCCGCAACGGGAGGCCGAGGACCGCGTGACGTGGTGGCACCAGCGTCGCGGCGAGCTGCTGGCGCTGATGAACGACCGTGACTCCGCGTACGTCTACGATGGCGCTACGGTCGAGGGGGCGCTCGCGGCCCTGCGCGGGCTGACCGCGGTGTCGCGCGTGTTCTATGCGATGAAGGCGAACCCGCACCCGGCGCTGCTGCGCCGGATCGCGGCCGCCGGTCTCGGGATCGAATGCGTCTCACGGGGCGAGATCGAGCACGCGCTCGCAGGCGTGCCGGGCCTCGCGCCCGAGATGCTGCTGTTCACACCGAATTTTGCGCCGCGCGCCGAGTACGCCTGGGCGCTCGAGCACGGTATCCGGGTGACGGTCGACAACCTCTACGTGCTGAAGCAATGGCCCGAGCTGTTCCGCGGGCGCGAGATCCTGGTGCGAGTCGACACCGGCCGCGGGCACGGCCACCACCAGCACGTGCGCACGGCCGGCGTGCATGCGAAATTCGGCGTGCCGCTGTTCGAGATGCAGGAGCTCGCGCGCGTGGCGCGGGACATCGACACGCGGATCGTCGGTCTGCATGCCCACACCGGCAGCGGGGTCTTCGATGTCCGGACCTGGGTCGATACGGCGCAGTCGCTGGCCGCGATTGCCCGGGATCTGCCGGACGTCCGGATCCTGGACATCGGCGGCGGCATCGGCGTGCCCGAGCGCACGGCGCAGCCGGGGGTCGACCTGGCCGTCCTGAACCACGAACTGGCCCGCTTCCGGACGGCCGAGCCGCGCTTCGAACTGTGGATGGAACCAGGTCGCTACGTCGTCGCTCCGGCCGGAGTGCTGCTCGCGCGCGTGACCCAGATCAAGGGCAAAGGCGAGGTACAGTATCTGGGCGTAGCGACGGGCATGAATTCGCTGATCCGTCCGGCGCTGTACGGCGCCTATCACGAGATCGTGAATCTGAGCCGTCTGGACCGGCCGACGGATCAGGTGTTCAACGTGGTGGGGCCGATCTGCGAGTCCGCGGACGTGCTGGGCCACGACCGGCTGCTGCCGTCGACGCGGGAAGGCGACGTGCTGCTGATCGCCAACGCCGGTGCCTACGGCCGTGCGATGAGTTCGCACTACAACCTGCGGCCGCCCGCCGAGGAAATCGTTCTCTGAGACCGGCGCGGCCGACGGGCCCCGGGATGGCACGCGCCGTGGTCGCACGGGTGCCTCGCGGCAGTGCCCGTCGTGCGCGTGCGCCGGCGCGGCCGGGTGAGCCGAACTGCCTTCGACCGGAACTCAGTGCGCCACGCGGTCCGCGTGACGCGCCGCGAGTTCGCGCGCGACGTCGGCGAGCCGCAGATCCTGGTTCCTGAGCAGCAGCAGCAGGTGGTAGAGCAGGTCGGCCGATTCCGCGACGACCTTCGGCGCATCGCCGATGGCCGCCGCCAGCGCGACTTCGAGACCTTCCTCGCCGACCTTCTGCGCGATCCGCGTCGTGCCCTGTGAGAACAGGCGGGCGGTGTAGCTGCCTTCGGGACGCGTGGCCATGCGTTCGGCGATGATGTCCTCCAGCGTGGCGAGGAACGCGATCGACTCGCCTGCGCTCTGCAGCGCGGCCGGAAAGCAGGTCGGCGTGCCGAGATGGCAGACCGGTCCGGCCGGCACGACCTGCATGAGCACCGTGTCGCCATCGCAGTCGGTGGCCACGTGGCGCAGTTCGAGGTAGTTGCCCGACGACTCGCCCTTGGTCCACAGGCACTGCCGCGTGCGGCTCCAGAACGTCGCACGACCGCTCGCGAGTGTCGCGAGCAGGGCCTCGCGGTT
>CAYWMY010000025.1:0-15583 GCA_964459405.1 uncultured Steroidobacteraceae bacterium
GCTCGCGGGTGACGACGATCGTCGGTGCCAGCACCTCGGACTGGGGAATCGCGCGGCGCGTGGCGGTTACGACCACGGGTTCGAGTGACTCGGCGAAGACGGGCGTGAGCGTGGACGCGAGCACGGCGCCCACGACGAAACGTACGACGGACATGAAAGATGGCTCCCGGGCAGTCCCCGCGGGGGAGTGGACAACAATCCGGTCGCGGACAGACGCGAGACGGGGGGGCCGGGAACACCAGCACCCGCTGTCCGCCCGCCGCGAACTGGCGCCTGACACCGGCCGGTCTCCGGACTTTCGGTCGTCCCTCGAAGGACTCCACGTCACCTTCCCACGTCAGCGCTTGCGCTCGACGCAGTGGTTGCGGCCTCACGGCCGCGCGACGGGGTTGCTACCGATCACCGTTGCGGGGGCAGTGCCGGGATTGCCCGAGGGCGCACCGGCTTCCCGATTAGCCCGGGAGCGCTTGCGCCCGGGTCACCAGATGTCGCGTTGGACTCTAGGTTCAGGGTCTCCGGGTGTCAAGGACGTGCCCGGATCCGGGTGTTGCGGTCGCGCGCTGTGTTGCCCGGTTGACGCGGTGCGGCGCCTCGCGCAGTCTCGCGACTCGTCGCGGCCGGGACGGACTCGTCGAGTACCGGCCGATGGACAGGCGGCACCGGGCGGGCTCATGGCGCATTCTCAGTTTCTTCAGGCAGCACTGGACGGTGCCGCGGCGGCGGCAGACGTCATTCGAGGCTCATACCAGCGCAACCTGGCGGTTCAGACCAAGGCCGACAAGTCTCCCGTCACCGCAGCCGACGTGCAGACCGAGCAGGCCATCCGCGCGATCCTGCAGCACCGGTTCCCCGACCACGGCTTCTATGGCGAGGAGACGGGCACCACCGGGGGTGATCGCGACTACCTCTGGCTGGTTGATCCCATCGACGGGACGAAGGCCTTCGTGCGCGAGTATCCGATGTTCTCGACCCAGATCGCGCTGATGCATCGCGGTGAACTGGTCGTCGGCGTGTCATCGGCCCCCGTTTTCGGCGAGCTCGCCTGGGCCGAACGGGGATGCGGCGCCTGGCTGAACGGCAGGCGGCTCAGCGTCAGTGAGGTCTCGGCCGTGGAGGAGGCTGCGCTGTCGGCCGGCAATCTGCGGACACTCGCGAGCGGCCCCCGCTGGTCTGCTTACGGGCGGCTGGTCGCGCGCGTGAACCGCATCCGCGGCTATGGGGACTTCCTGCACTACCACCTGCTTGCCGGGGGCAAGATCGATGCCGTCGTCGAATCGGACGTGAACATTCTCGATATCGCGGCGCTCGTCGTCATCGTGCGCGAGGCCGGCGGACGATTCACCGCCCTGGACGGCGGCCCCGTGGGACTCGACACGACGACCGTGCTGGCCACCAACGGTCGACTGCACGAGGCTGTGCTCGATGCTCTCGGCACGCGGGCCGGCCGCGAGCCGCAGCCCGCGGCAGAGGCTCGATGAAGCGCGCAGTTCCGCGCAGACCAGGCACCGTCAGCCGACGACGAACACCCTGCGATCCCGCCACGCGATCTCGCTGACCGTGGACCGGTACAGGCGCTCCAGATTTCGCGTGGTCAACGTCGTCTGCGACGGCCCGAAGGACCAGTCGCCGTCGCCGTACAACAGGAGCACCTGGTCGGCGTAACGTGCCGCGAGCGTGGCGTCGTGCAGACTGGCGAGGATCAGGTCGCCTCGATCCGCCCGCGCCCGGAACAGCTCCAGGATCTGCAGCTGATGATGCGGGTCCAGGTGATTCGTAGGCTCGTCCAGCACGGCCATGGGAGGGTCCTGCGCGAGCAGTGCCGCGATGGCGACCCGGCGGCGCTCGCCGCCCGAAAGGCTGTCGAGCGCGCGTTGCTCCATGCCTGCGAGATCGACCTGCGCCAGCGCGCCGCGGGCGCAGGTGTAGTCCGCTTCACCTTCCCATGCCCAGAAGTCGAGATGCGGATGACGGCCAATCAGCACTGCTTCGATTACCGTCGCGGGAAAAGGGTCCTCGATGGCCTGTGGAAGCATGCCCAGGGTCCTGGCCAGATCGCGGCGTTTCCATCTTGAGCGCGGCCGACCGTCCAGTTCGACGCGTCCTGTGGCCGGCGCGCGCTGCAGCGCGAGGGTCTTCAGCGTCATGGACTTCCCGGCGCCGTTGGCGCCGAGCACACCGATGAAGGTGCCACCGGTGCAGTCCAACTCGAGCCCTTCGACGAGCCGACGCCCGGGCACATGCACGCCGATTCCGACCGCGACGAGTCGGGGCGGCGATCGCGATGTGTCCATCACCCGCTCAGACCCCCGCGGCGACCCCGGGCCTGTCCGACTGCACCGCCCCCTGTCGAATGCGACCTGGTGTCGTGTCCCGTGAGATGGCAGTGAAATTCCACACTAGGGCTGCAATCGCACATGCCGCCAGGGGCCCGGGCGGAAGTGGTCCGGGGCATCGGCACTCAGGCTGCGCGCCCACCGCGCACGGTCGTGGATCCGGAATTCTCCCTCGACCCAGAACTCGACTGCGTCCGCCCAGAGCCGGTAACCGCCCCAGTGCTGCGGTCGTGGTACGACGAGGTCGGGCTCGTCGTTGTCACTGTCGGGATTCGTCGGGTCCGGAGCTCCAAGCCGTCGCGCCACGGCTCGAAGTTCCTCCAGCATGTGAGACCGGGATCCTGCCGGCTCACTCTGGTTGCTGGCCCAGGCGCCGATCCGTGACTGCCAGGGACGTGACGCGAAGTAGTCATCGCTCTCGCTGTCCGGGCTGCGCGTCACGGTGCCCTCGATGCGAAGCTGTCGGCGCAGCCCGTCCCAGTGGAACACGACGGCCGCACGCGGATTCGCGGCCAGTTCGCGGCCCTTGTGGGACCGGTAGTTCGAGTAGAACACGACATATCCCGGGGACGGGACGATTTCCTTGCATAACACGACCCGGGCCGACGGCTGGCCGGCCGTGTTGACCGTGGCGAGCACCATGGCGTTCGGATTGGGCTGAATCTGTTCGTCCCATGCCTGCTGCAGCCAGGACTCGGCCAAGGGCATGGGATCCACCGGCAATGTGTCCGGAAGCATCTGGTATGCGGCTTTCATGGGCGCATCGTAGCGGGTCATCCCTCACACCGTCACGCCGGGGTATCCACGCGGGTCGCGCCATCGAGGCTCGTTCCACGCCGCCGGGTCGCGGGCCCGGGCCGGATCGGGCCGGTCTTCAGTCAGGATTCAGCGTCCGGTGCGCAGGCTGTTCATCGTGGTTCGCAAGGAGAAAACACCATGAAGAGACTCATCTATCCCCTGGCGGCTGCGCTGATGTTGCTGGGCGCCGCTGCCACGCAGGCCGATTCACGTGACCGGCATTTCCGTGAGCCGCCGGCCTGGTCGCATCATGGGGGTCGTGCGTTCGACCATGCGCGGGCACGACGCGACTTTCGTGGGCACCGTGGTGATTCCCGGCACGGGTTCCGCGACAGGTCACGGCACGACTGGCCCGGCAAGTGGCAGGGAAATCACGGACGCGACCATTACCGTCACTGGCGCCATGGCCGCAACGATCACCGGTACTGGCGCCACGACTGGCGCGATGGCTATCGCCATCGTGCGGGTGGTTACCGGTATTTCGGTGACCGCTCCCATGGTGACCTGCAGGTCGTCCTGAACGTGCCGCTGTGGTGAACGCGGCAGCGACGACTTGCGGTGACGCGGCCCTATGAGTAAAAGGGCGGACTGCATCGTGAGTCCGCCCCATGGATCTGACAGAACTCCGCGAACGTCTGACCGATCTTGACCGTCAGCTCATCGAACTCGTTGCCGAGCGCCAGCGGCTGAGCGGCGAGGTCGCGCGCGCGAAGCGTGCGACGGGGCTGGCGACGCGCGACTATCGTCGCGAGCGCGAGGTCATCCTGAACGCCCGGGCGACCGCGGTCAGCCGGGGTGTGCCGCCTGAGGTCGCGGAGGGCATGCTGCGCATGCTGATTCGCGCTTCCCTCGCGCATCAGGAACAGGCGCAGGTCGCAGCCCGCAGCGGCGGGTCGGGACGACGCGTGCTGGTCATTGGCGGACGAGGAAAGATCGGGAGCTGGTTCGCGGACTTCCTGGACTCGCAGGGCTTCATCGTCGAAGTGGCGGATCCCGCCGGGCCGCTGGGGCACTACGCTCATCGCCCGGACTGGCGCACGTCGCCGCTCGATCACGACATCATCGTCGTCGCCACGCCGCTCGGTACCACCAGCGGGATCCTGCTCGAGCTGGCCGCGCGACGACCCGCGGGTCTCGTATTCGACGTAGGCTCGCTCAAGACTCCGCTGCGCGCAGGCCTGCAGGCGCTGCGTGCAGCCGGCGTCAAGGTGACGTCGCTGCACCCGATGTTCGGCCCGAACACCGATCTGCTTTCGGGCCGCCACATCATTCACATCGACCTCGGGTGCGCCGACGCGCTGCGGGAGGCCCAGGACCTGTTTGCGGCGACGATGGCCGAGCACGTCGTCATGTCACTCGATGACCATGATCGGCTCATTGCGTACGTCCTCGGGCTGTCCCACGCCGTGAACATCGCGTTCTTCACGGTGCTGGCGGACAGCGGTGAAGCGGCGCCGCGACTCGCGCGCCTCTCGAGCACGACGTTCGACGCGCAGCTGGATGTCGCAAGCGCGGTGGCGGACGAGAGCCCGGCCCTCTACTACGAGATTCAGGCGCTCAACGAATACGGCCTCGAATCGCTGGATGCGCTCGTCGCCGCGGTCGACCGCATCAGGGGCGCGGTGCGCGATGGCGACGCTGAGGCGTTCGAAGGTCTCATGCTGCGCGGACGCGCCTACTTCGAGGGCCGTGACGCGGCGCGACCCGAGGCTGCGCGAACACCCCGCTGAACGGGCCGGCCTGCGTTGCCGGGCGCTCCTCAGTCACCTTGCCTTTGCTCGCGGCGCATCAGCCACAGAAAGACTGGAACGCCGATGATTGCGGTCAATGCGCCGACCGGCAGCTGCCGAGGCGCAATCAGGGTCCGCGATGCGAGGTCCGCTGCCACCAGCAATGCGCCGCCCGCGAGGGCCGCCGCGGGCGCCAGCTTGCGGTGGTCGGAGCCGATCCCCAGCCTCACCGCATGTGGGACGATGAGACCGATGAATCCGATGGAGCCGGCGCTCGCGACGGCTGCCGCCGTCAGCACGGAACCGGCCAGGAAGAGCCCGATTCTCAGCGGCCGGGTGGCAACGCCGAGCAGGGAGGCCGTGCTGTCGCCGTGCGCCAGAACGTTCAGCTGACGTCCCGCTCCCACGGCACCGGGCAGGGCGACCGCGAGGAGGACCAGCACGACCCAGGGAATGCCGGCATGAGACAGGTCTCCCATGAGCCAGTAGACCATGCCGCGCAGTCGGGTATCGTCCGAGAGTCCGAGCAGCAGTGAGACCAGGGCAGATGCGCCAGCCGCGACCACGACCCCGGTCAGCAACAGGCGCAAGGGGGACCAGCTGCCGCGGCCGTGGGCCAGCCAGAAGACCAGCAGCAATGCGCCCAGGGCTCCCGCTCCCGCGCCGAGATTCAGCAGGGCACCCGCCACGCCGATGTGCATGCTCAGCAGCGCGCCAACGGCGGCACCACCCGAGACGCCCAGCACATAGGGGTCAGCGAGAGGGTTGCGCAGCAGGATCTGCATGAACACACCCGCGAGCGCCAGCGCGGCGCCGACCGCATAAGCCGCTACCGCACGAGGCAGCCGCAGCTCGAGGACGATGCGGCGCAGCATCGGGTCCCCCGCATCACCGCCGCTCTGCCAAAGGTCCATGCCGACCGTGCCAGCGCTGCCGACATGAAGGGATGCCAGGATGCTCAGAACACCGAGCACACCCAGTATCGACAGGACCAGACTGGCCGGGGCGCGTGTCACTGGGTGGGTGCCGGGACAGATGTGGCTGGGGGAGGGTGCCGGAGGCTACCCGGGCCAATGGGGCCCGGCAAGGCGTGCATTGGCCGCGGCCGGGGGGCTGTGGAACAATCCGGGCAGCGGGTGTTCTCACCAGGAGCTGGATTTTCGTACAGGGAAGAGATGGGTTCGTCACCTGATTTCATCGATCGCCAGGGCTACCGGGTGAATGTCGGCATCGTCCTCATGCGGCCGGACGGGCAGTTGTTTCTGGGTGGCCGCAGCGGAGGCCGTGGCTGGCAGTTCCCGCAAGGGGGGGTGCGTCGCGGAGAAGCGTACGACGACGCGCTGTTCCGGGAGCTCAATGAGGAGATCGGACTGAAGCCGCAGGACGTTGATGTCCTGGGCAGGACTCGGGGCTGGCTGAGGTACCGGCTCCCCGGAACGTTCGTCCGGCGGGATTCCACGCCCATGTGCGTGGGCCAGAAGCAGCGCTGGTACCTGTTGCGCCTGCGTGCGGCCGAGGGTCTGCTGCGCTTCGATGCCACGGACCAGCCGCCGGAGTTCGACCGATGGCGATGGGTGGACTACTGGGAGCCGATCCGCGAAGTCATCTACTTCAAGCGGCACGTGTACTCACGTGCACTGCATGAGCTCGGCGAGCTGGCTTTCCCGCGGGGCCTGCCGCCCTATCCGGACTGGTGGACCGCGAAGCTCACAGCGGGGTCGCAACCGCGCCCTGCTCGTGGTGACCGTCCGGTTCGCGCCTGAATGCCGGCTGCGCCTGCGCGCGCCGTCAGTTGAATACGGGCTTCGTGACCGCGAGCAGAACGATGCCGATGAGCAGTACGGTCGGCAGCTCGTTGTAGAAACGGTACCAGCGGGGGCTGTGCCGGTTTTCGTCGCGCGCGAAGCGGTGCAGCAGAACAAACGTGTATGCGTGGTACCCGATCAGCAGCAGGACCAGCAGCAGTTTGACGTGCAGCCAGCCCTGCCGCAGGAAGTGAGCCGGCTCCAGCGCGATCATGCCGAAGCCGAGGAGGGCGGTGAGTCCGCCGCCCAGCGTCGTCAGGGCGAACAGTCGCCGTTCCATGACCTTGAAACGTTCGATACCGGCGGTGTCCGACGTCGCGGCGTGGTAAACGAACAGCCGCGGAAGATAGAACAGCCCGGCGAACCAGGTCACCATGAATATCACGTGCCAGGCCTTCAGCAGGATCACGATGCGCCCCTTCGCGGTTTCGCGGCATTCTAGCGGCAGTGTGCGGTGATCGGCCCCCTGGTGCTCATTCGGATGCGGCTCTGGCGCAAGCGCCTGTATGGTCTGGCCAGCGTTCTGGCGCTGCTCGTTGTCGCGTTCATGGCCGGGCGGTGGAGCGTTGGCCCCTCGGGGCTGAGCTTTCGGGCCGACGACCCGGGCGAAGCCGGCATGAGTGTCGCTGGCCTTCGCAAGGTTCTCGACGCTCAGAGTCGGGAGCTCACGGCCCTCGAGGTGGGTCGGCGGGTCGACCGGGAGTCGTTGCTGGAGGCCCAACGCATGATCGGGGAACTCCAGTCCCAGGTGGCTCGTCTTAATCAGGAGTTGGAGTTCTACCGCGGTGTCCTGGCGAAGGAATTCGGTGCCGGTTCAGTGCGGCTGCAGTCCATCGTCGTGCGAGGACGGGCTCGCGGAGGCTTTCTGGTCGAGGTGACGATGGTCCGGGCTGCTGCGCGTGATACGCCACTGCAGGGCGCCACCCGCATCACGCTGTCCGGCAGGCGGCAGGGCGTGCTCGTGGAGGTTCCCTTGCGGGACCTGTCCTCGGATCGTCGGCGGGAGATTCCGTTTGTGTTGCGATACTTCGAGACGCTGCGAATTCCGATCACCGTCCCCGACGATCTCAAGCCCGAGGCGATCACCGTGGAACTGCTGCTGACTCCGGGAGCGAGGGTCGTCGATCGGCGGACTGTCTCATGGAGGGTCGCGCCATGATGCGGCTGCCTTTGACCCCGATGCGAACGGGCACGTAAACTGAGTCAATTCCGCTTGGCGCAGCGAAAACCTACCCATGAACGAGACGACAGCGACAATGCCGGGCCTGCTTTTCACCGATTCGGCTGCCCGCAAGGTTGGCGAGCTGATCGCCGGCGAGGGTAATCCGGAGCTCAAGCTCAGGGTTTTCGTCTCCGGCGGCGGATGTTCGGGCTTCCAGTATGGATTCACCTTCGACGAGAGCATCGAGGAGGGCGACGTCCAGTTCGAGAACCAGGGCGTGACGCTGCTGGTCGATGCCATGTCAATCCAGTATCTGATCGGCGCAGAGATCGATTACCGGGAGGATCTCGAAGGCGCGCAGTTCGTCATCCGGAATCCGAACGCCTCGACCACCTGCGGCTGCGGCTCCTCCTTCAACGTCTGACAATCGCCGTGGCCCGGACAGGAAGCCGCCGCGCGGTTCACGCGCGGCCGGAGGCCGTTGCGGCGGTTGACCTCGGTTCCAATAGCTTTCACATGGTGGTGGCGCGTCACGTCGATGGCCGCCTCATCGTCGAGGATCGCCTGCGCGAGACGGTCCGCCTTGCCGCGGGCCTGCAGGACGACGGGTACCTTACGCCGGCGTCCATGGAACGTGCGCTGCAGTGCCTGGAGCGCTTCGGCCAGCGTCTGCGCGCCATCCGCGCAGACCGTGTGCGGGTCGTCGGGACCAACACGCTGCGTCGGGCCCACGGCAAGAAGGTGTTTCTGGCACGGGCGCGGCGCTGTCTCGGACAGCCGATCGAGATCATCAGTGGTATCGAAGAAGCGCGGTTGATCTATCTGGGCGTTGGGCACTCGCTGTCGCAACGTCGTGGTCGCCGGCTGGTCGTGGATATCGGCGGCGGCAGCACCGAGCTCATCATCGGCCGTGGATTCGTTCCGCAGGCCATGGAGAGCCTCTACCTTGGCTGCGTGTCCATGAGCCAGGAGTTCTTTCCGGGCGGGCGCTTCTCCCGCAAGCGCATGCAGCGTGCCCAGGTCGCCGCCGGCATCGAACTTGAATCCATCGTGCGTCGCTATCGACGGCTGGGCTGGGACCACGCCGTTGGGAGTTCGGGCAGCTTCCGGGCGATTCTGGAGACGATTCGCGAGATTTCACCCGGATCGGTCACCATCACGCACGGCGGCCTGGAGGCTCTCATCGCGCGGCTCGACGCCGCGGGTGTGGTGCACAAGGCCGGCCTCGCGTCGATTTCGCCGGAGCGCGCCCCCGTGTTCGCCGGCGGCCTTGCCATCGCAGCCGCAGTTTTCGAGTCGCTGCGCATCAAGTCGATGCAGGTCGCCGATGGGGCGCTTCGCGAAGGCATTCTGCACGATCTCATCGGGCGCCGGACCCGCCACGATGTCCGCGAGACGACTGTCGTGGCGATGCAGCGTCGCTACAGCGTCGATGTCGTCCAGGCGAGGCAGGTCGAGCGAACGGCGATCGCCCTGAACGCCCAGCTTGCCACGGCCCGGATGCCTCAGGGCTCGGACGAGCCCACGATCATTGGCTGGGCGGCACGGCTGCACGAAATCGGGCTCGATGTGTCGCATGCGCAGTACCACAGGCACGGGGCCTATCTGCTCGAATACAGCGACATGCCGGGTTTCGCGCGCGAGGAGCAGAAGCTCCTGGCGCTGCTGGTCGGAGCGCACCGGCGTCGACTTCATCTCGAGCGCGTCGGTGAGCTGGTGCCGCCCTGGAACCGGTCGGCTCCACGCCTCATCGCCGTGCTGCGACTCGCCGTGCTCCTGCACCGCTCGCGAGGTCACAGACGACCTCCGCAGATGAAATTGCGCCAGCGTGGCCGCAACCTGACCCTGACCTTCCCCGCTGGCTGGCTGCGCAGGCACCCGCTCACCTGCGCGGATCTGGAGCAGGAGGCGGACTATCTGCGGGCGCTGCGGTTGAATCTGCGCTGGCACTGATCGGGGCGGCGATCCATCCCCGGCGGGCCTGGTCCGAGGGGCGCAGGGCGGCGTAGTGCGCGAGCAGCCACTGCTGGCAGGAAACGCGCTTGTCACCGCCCGTAACGCGGCTGTAACTGCCGTCGGATTCCAGCTCCCAGGCGCCGTAGTCGTCGGCGAGACACAGTTCGAGATCCCGGATCACCCGCTGCCGGTGCCGCTCCCTCTGCACGGGAATGCAGACTTCGACGCGCCAGAAGAAATTTCTCTCCATCCAGTCGGCGCTCATCAGGAGGACCTCGTTTGCACCGCCGTTTGTGAACCAGACGGCCCGCGAGTGTTCGAGGAAACGGCCCACGATCGAGCGCACCGTGATGTTGTCCGAGATGCCCGGAATACCGGGGCGGAGCGCGCACATGCCGCGCACGATGAGCTGCACGACGACGCCGGCACGCGACGCACGGTACAGGGCCTGGATGATCTGCGGCTCGATCAGGGCGTTCATCTTTGCGACGATCCGGGCGGGTCTGCCCGCGGCTGCATGCGCGATCTCGCGCTCGATCTTCGCGACCAGCGACGCGTGCAGGGTAAACGGAGCCTGCAGCAGCCTCTTCAGTTCGGGTTCGCGCATCAGGCTCGTCAGCTGCAGGAACAGGTCGTGAACGTCTTCGCCCACGGTCCTGTCGCAGGTGAACAGCCCATAGTCCGTATATGCACGCGCGGTCCGGGCGTGGTAGTTGCCCGTTCCGACGTGGCAGTAGCGGACCAGGGATCCCGCTTCGCGGCGTACGACCATGATCAGCTTGGCGTGGGTCTTATAGCCAACCACACCGTACATCACGTGCGCACCGGCTTCCTGCAGGCGTTTCGCGAGCTCGATGTTGGCTGCCTCGTCGAATCTGGCCCGAAGCTCGACGATGACGGTGACGTCCTTGCCGCTGCGGGCAGCGTCCACGAGCGATCCCACGATCGAGGAATCGGCCCCGGTGCGATACAGCGTCATCTTGATGGCCAGTACGTCAGGGTCGGCCGAGGCTTGCCGCACGAAGTCGCTGACCGGCTGAAACGACTGGTATGGGTGCGACAGCAGCAGGTCGCGCTCGCGTATGACCGCAAACATGTCGGCGGCGCCCGCCACACGCGGCGGTATTCCCGGTACGAATGGCGGATACTTGAGATCCGGTCGGTCGACCAGGTCGCTCAGTGACATGAGGCGATGCAGATTAACCGGGCCCCGGACCGCGAAGACATCGCGGCTCGTCAGCGAAAACCGTGTGCAGAGGAACCGCACCAGATCGGCGGGACAGTCGTGCGAGGTTTCCAGCCTGACCGCCGCACCGTAGCGGCGCTGAGCCAGCTCACCTTCAACGGCGCGCCGGAGATCGTCCACTTCCTCGTCGTCGACGTAGAGATCGCTGTTGCGGGTGACGCGGAACTGCCAGCATCCTTCCACGCGCATCCCCGGAAACAGCCGGTCGATGCAGCAATGGATGACAGTCGACAGCAGCGCGTAGGCAGGCTCGCGTCGGTCGGGCTCCGTCACCTGGATGACTCTCGGCAACGAGCGGGGAACCTGGACGATGGCCAGGTTCGTATCGCGTCCGAAGGCATCCGAGCCCGACAGGCGAACGATGAAGTTCAGGCTCTTGTTCTGGATGCGCGGGAACGGCCTCCCGGGATCGATGCCGAGTGGACTCAGAACCGGCTCGACCTCGTTCTGGAAGTATTCGCCGGCCCATCGGGCCTGTGCCGGCGTCAGGCGGCCGCGTGCCAGGAGATGGATGCTGCAGTCGGCAAGGGCCGGTAACAGAACTTCATTGAGGACGCGGTACTGTTCGGCGACCAGCTGCCTGGCCCGGATCCCGACTGCGTCGAGCTGCTCCGATGGAGCCAGGTGGTCCGGACGTGTCTGCGGGGTATCGGACTCGAGGCGCTGTTTGAGACCGGCAACGCGAATCTCGTAGAACTCATCCAGATTTGAACAGGAGATTGCCAGGAACCGCAGCCTTTCGAGCAGCGGAACCCGGTCATCGGTCGCCTGCTGCAGCACCCGCTCGTTGAAGGCGAGAAACGACAGCTCGCGATTGATGAAGAGCGCCGGGCTGCCCAGGTCAGGATCGTCTCTTGCGGGTCCGGAGTCCATATCCCGCGGATTGGATCGAGCAAGTGTGACAGCAGTATGTCAACGGGCGCACATGACCTGTCGAGACCTCGCGTTGGCGCCGTTGGCCCGCAGAACCATGCGTCGGCGTGGACAGCGCGCCGGGCGGCCGAAGGAACACCCGCCGCAGGCCTCTCTTCCGAGCGTCAATCGGGCGCGACTGCCGCCTGCAGGTTGCGCGGGGTTGCACCGACTGCGTCCAGCTGCGCGAGCAGTGAGGATGTCCGGGCCAGGAAATCCTGTCGCAACTCCGGTGGAATGGGCTCGGCCTTCGGCATAGTCGCCCTTGCGGGATCGCGATGGACGCCATTCACGCGATACTCATAGTGCAGGTGGGGGCCTGTAGCGAGCCCGCTCATGCCGACCCGACCGAGCAGCTGGCCCTGCTGAACCCGGTCACCGACAGACAGGCCCGGTGCGAATCGCGCCAGGTGGCCATAGAGAGTCGTCACGCCACCGGTGTGAGCGACGACGACCACGTTGCCGTAGCCACCCTTCACGCCCACGAATTGCACCCTTCCGGACCCTGCGGACTTGACCGGTGTGCCGGTCGGCGCCGCAAAGTCGATGCCCTTGTGCGCTCGGACGCGGTTGAGGATCGGGTGACGCCGGGCCAGCGAAAAACCTGAGCTGATTCGCGCGAATTCCACCGGAAATCTCAGGAATGCCTTGCGCAGGCTACGGCCGTCCGGCGTGAAGTACTCGGCCCTGCCATCCGGCATTTCATAGCGAACCGCACGGTAGACACGGCCGCGATTGACGAACTCCGCGGCCAGGATGGCGCCATTGCGCACGAAGGTCCCATCCTGGTGGAGTTGCTCGTAACGGACCTTGAAATGGTCGCCGGCCCGGACTTCATTCACGAAGTCGATGTCGTATCGAAAGACCTCCGCCAGGTTGATCGCAAGCTGATCGGATCCACCGGCTTCATTGACGCTTTCAAACAGCGAACTGGTGACCGTACCCACGAGTGAAGCGCTGTTGGTCTCCAGGGGATTCGTGATGATGCTCGCGTCGAATCCGTCGGGGAGCCGGGTCACCGCGAGCGTGTCCGTCTCGTTCACGGCTCTGGTCAGTGACTCGATCTCGCCATTCAGGTGCGTGAGGGTGATGACATCGCCCGGCCGCAGGCGATCCAGGCTCCTGCGGACCTGGGGAGCCGACCGCAGCGAAGCCAGATCGGTCAGATTCAACTCGAGGCGCCGGAATATTGCATCGAGTGTGTCGTTACGCCGCACGATGATCTCGACGGTCTCGAGAGGCGATGGTAGTGCAGTTGCCAGAGTCGTCGTGGGCGCTGCGCTGGGCGGGGACGCGAGCGCTTCAGCATTCGGCGGCGGCAATCCAGCCGACATTGGCAGTGCAGCACCAAGGATGACGCCGCCGATCAGTGATGACACAAAGATGCCGAGCCGATGACGGGCCCGCACGGCCATCAGAGCGTCTGCGTAATGGCCGAGCCTTGCCTCGATGGTCATGCCGCCGGCCTCGTGTTGAATTGCTCGTTGGGGCGCACACGGTAAAGGAGGCGTTGACAAAGAGTCAACCCCTTGAATCTACAGACCTTGTGGCCCAACTGTGAGTGCCTTCGCACAATCGGCCTCCCAGCCCGGATGGCGCTGTGGCGTGTCTGCTCATTGCATGACGGGGGTCCGCCTCCTACAGTGCGTTTTGCCGTTGTCGATTCGCAACAGCGACCCGGCCATTCACGGTGACTTCGACGAGGACTGCAATGTTGTCGGCGGCAGAACAGTTGGTGGAGCTGAGACGAGGGGCCGAAGAGATCCTCCTTGAGGCTGATCTTGCGACCAAGCTCGGGCGGCATGTGCCGCTCCGCGTCAAGGCGGGTTTTGATCCTACGGCGCCGGACCTGCATCTGGGGCACACCGTGCTGATCAACAAGATGCGCCAGTTCCAGGAGTTCGGGCATCAGGTGATCTTCCTGATCGGCGACTTCACGGGGTTGATCGGCGATCCGACGGGCAAGAGCGCGACCAGGCCGCGCCTCACGGCCGAGGAGGTTGCCAGCAACGCCAGGACCTATGAGTCGCAGATCTTCAAGATCCTCGATCCGGAGCGAACGGTCATCGAGTTCAACTCGCGATGGATGAGTGCCATGCCGGCGTCCGGGCTCATCGAACTCGCGGGCCAATACACCGTCGCGCGTATGCTTGAACGGGACGATTTCGCGAACCGCTACAGATCCGGCAGGCCGATTGCGATCCACGAGTTCCTTTATCCCCTGGTGCAGGGCTACGACTCGGTGGCCTTGCGAGCAGACGTCGAGCTGGGCGGTACGGATCAGAAATTCAATCTGCTCGTCGGGCGGCAGCTCCAGGGGACTTACGGGCAGGAGCCGCAGGTCGTCGTGACCATGCCCCTGCTCGAGGGGCTGGATGGTCAAAACAAGATGTCGAAATCCCTGGGTAACTACGTCGGGATACAGGATGCACCCGACGAGATGTTCGGCAAGCTCATGTCGATCTCGGATTCGCTGATGTGGCGATATTTCGATCTGCTGTCGTTCCGTCCTTCTCGTGACGTGGCAGCACTCAAGGAGTCGGTGGCCGGTGGTGTGAATCCCCGCGATGTGAAGTTCGAGCTCGCCGAGGAAATCGTCGCTCGCTTCCACGGCGCGGGGACGGGCGTTGCCGCACGGCAGAGATTCGTCGCCCGATTCAGCCAGAAAGAGCTTCCCGAGTTCATCCCGGAGGTCGTCGTGTTGGCACCGTCGGGAGAGATCAAGCTGGCCGCCGTGCTGAAGGAGGCCCAGCTCGTGGCGAGCACGTCGGCGGCCTATCGATTGATCGATCAGGGAGCAGTTCGGGTCGATGGGCAGCGCGTCGAGGACCGCGACACGAAGCTGCGCGCGTGCGCGACGTTCGTCGTTCAGGTTGGCAAACGCGGAATCGCCCGCGTGAGGCTCACAGGCTGATCGGCGCGCACGGCATCTCGTCTCCATAGTCGCGGATGCTCCCGCGCGAGCATCGACGGGCCCGGGTCCTGTCAGCGTTGACACATGGCTGGTGACCGCTATACTGCGCGCCCCCAACGCACCGACGGGGTCGCGAGTTGGTCAAGATTTCCTGCGCTGGCAGGTGTTGACTGACGGTGATGTTCCGGTAAACTGGTGCGCTCACTCGGGCCCTGTTGCACGAGTCGCTCTTTAATAATTCGGCAGGTAATTTGTGTGGGGACTCGCGTCGGGCGTCCAACGGCGCCAACTGCGAGTAACCAAGCGTCCAGGTTCAACGACGAGAGTCGATACCGGGAGTTTGGGGTCTCGCTCTTCAAGTCTCGAAGCTTTGAACTGAAGAGTTTGATCCTGGCTCAGATTGAACGCTGGCGGCGTGCTTAACACATGCAAGTCGAGCGGTAACGCGGGGGCAACCCTGGCGACGAGCGGCGAACGGGTGCGTAATGCATGGGAATCTGCCTGGTAGTGGGGAATAACCCGGGGAAACTCGGGCTAATGCCGCATACGACCTACGGGTGAAAGCGGGGGACCGTAAGGCCTCGCGCTATCAGATGAGCCCATGTCGGATTAGCTAGTTGGTAGGGTAATGGCCTACCAAGGCGACGATCCGTAGCTGGTCTGAGAGGATGGCCAGCCACACTGGGACTGAGACACGGCCCAGACTCCTACGGGAGGCAGCAGTGGG
>CAYWMY010000026.1:0-15523 GCA_964459405.1 uncultured Steroidobacteraceae bacterium
CGAGGTCACGTCGACGCTGGGCGCGCTGCACGAACGCGGCATCGTGCATCGCGACGTCAAGTGCGCCAACGTGCTGCTCGACGACGAAGGCGGCGCCTGGCTCGCCGATCCGGACGAGCTCGCGCCGGCGGGCGAGGTCGCGGGCGGGTTCTCTCCGTACCACGCGAGCCCGCAGCAGTGGCGCGGGGAACCCGCCCGCAGCGCCGACGACTGCTACGGCTTCGGCGCCATGCTGTATGAACTGATCTGCGGTCATCCGCCGTTCTATCCGGAACTCACGCGCGACAAGGTTCTGTTCGAGCCGCCGGCGCCGCTGCTGCCGCGTACACCGATTGCGGATCGCCTGCGGCTGCTGACCCTGCGCCTGCTGGCGAAGGATCCGGCACAGCGCCCCGCGTCGATGGCCGAGATCCGCGAGCAGATCGAGCAGGCGCTGACCGAGCCCTGTGGCTCGCCGGAGCAGGCCGCGGTGCGGGCCGGCACCCGCGGGTCGCCCGCAACCCCGCCTCCGCCCGGCACGCCGGCCAGGCGGCGGCGCTACGGCCTCGTAGCCGCGGGCGCGGTCGTGATGCTGGTCGCGGCCGCGGTGTTCCTGCTGTTGCCACGGCATTTCGCGCGCCAGCCGCGGGGCGATGAGGAGGCCGACGCGAAGGCTCTCGTGCAGGCGACGCGCGATCAGGCGCAGGCGCAGGCGCGGCGCGAGGCCGCCCGCGGCGCCGCGGCAGCCGCACGGGAGCGCTACCGGCAGCAGCGCGCGCGGCTCGAGCCGCGCGCCGCGGCGCGTTTTGCGACACGCGCCTGGCAGGATGCGGGGGCAGCCGCGGATGTCGCCGCTCAGCAGTTCGCGAGTGGCGATTTCGCCGCTGCACTGGCTGCGTGGCAGGCCGCCCAGCGTCATCTCGCCGCGGTCGAGGCGGCCGCACCCGCCGCACTGGAACAGGCCATGGCGAGGTCGCGCGCGGCACTGGCTGCCGGGCGGCTCGATGATGCGCGCGAACAGGCGGCTCTCGCGCGTGCGATCGCACCGGATGACGCGGCGGCACGTACGCTCGCCGCTCGCGCCGAGCGTTTCGGCGAAGTGCTCGCGCTGCTGGACGCGGCCGCGCAGGACGAGCAGGCGGGACGCCTCGACGCCGCCGCGGGCCGGTATCGACGCGCGCTCGCGATCGACGCCGAGGCTCCCGGCGCGCGTGCCGCACTCGAGCGCCTGTCGTCTGCCGCGTCGGCCGCGGCATATCAGCAGGCCATGTCTTCCGGTCTCGCCGCGCTGGCCGCGGGCCGCACGGAGGCTGCACGCAGCGCGTTCCGCAAGGCGCTGAGCCTGCGCCCCGGTGCCACCGAACCGGCGGAGGCGCTGGCACAGCTCGAGCAGGGCCAGCGCGCCAGCGCCCTCGGCGACCTGCAGGCCCGGGCCCTCGCTGCCGAGCGGGCCGAGCGCTGGGACGAGGCGCTGTCGCTGTACATCGAGGGGCAGCGCATCGAGCCCACGCTCGCGTTCGCGCGCGAGGGCCGTGCGCGTGCCGCGCCACGCGCGGAACTGTCACGGCGCCTGCGCGAGCTCGCGGACCGTCCGGAGCAGATCTGGACGGCGCAGGGCAGGGCCGCAGCACGCCGGGTGCTGGCGGCGGCACAGGCCATCGCCGATCCCGGGCCGGTGCTCACGCGCGAGCGCGATACCCTCGCGGCACTCATCGCCGCGGCGGAGACGCCGGTGCGTCTGTCGCTGCGCTCGGATGGATTCACCGAGGTCGTCGTCTATCGCGTCGGGCGGCTCGGCTCGTTCGCGCAACGGGACCTGGAACTTGTGCCGGGCCGCTATACGATTGTCGGTACGCGGAACGGCTACCGGGACGTGCGCCGTGAAGTGCTGGTCGAGCCCGGCAAACCGCCCGAGCCCGTGGAAGTCCGTTGCGAGGAAGCCATTTGACCGCCGTGCGTTTGATCGAGCCGCTGGGTGAGCGACCGCTTCGCGACGCGGACTTTCCCGTGACCATCGGCGGTCGAGGCGCCTTGATCCTGCTGCCCGGCTGTGCGCCCGGCGAGGTGCTCGCGAGCATTCATTGCGCCGCCGGCCGTCTTTCGCTGGCGCCGGCCGTCGGTGCACCGGCGCCGCGGCTCAACCAGCAACCCATCGAGGGCGAGGTGGCGCTGCAGCCCGGCGACTGCATCGCGCTGGGCGGCGCGACAGTGTCGGTTGAAGTCGACGCGGACGTATCGGTGCTGCGTGTGCGCCACGAGGCCCCCGCGGCAGACACCCTGCCTCCCGCGGGACTCGTGGCAGGCGCGGTGCCGGCCGGTGACGACCGCTACGCCATCGACGCCGTCGACTACCGTCCGCCGCAGCTCAGGCCTGCCAGGGCCAGGCCCCGGCGGTGGACACGACACCTCGTCGTGGCCATGGCCGCTGTGGTCGTGCTGGGCATTGCGGCCTTCCTGCTGTCGGCAGCGACGCTCACGGTGCGCACACTGCCCGAGCTCGAACCCGATTCCGTCGATCTGGTGGGCACGCTGTTCGACGTGCGCATCGGGCAGCGCGTGATTGCGCTGCCGGGCCACTATCGCCTCGTCGTGAGGGCCGCAGGCTACGCGCCGGCGCAGCGTGACGTCGAAATCGGCGCTGCCGGCGAGCAGGAGGTTGTCGTGCCGCTCTCGCCTCTGCCGGGCCGCGTGCGCTTCGTGCTGAGCGGCGCGGCGGGCGCGGTGCAGGGTACGTTGTCTGTCGACGGGCGCCCGCATGGCGCGGTGCCCGGATGGTTCGAGCTGCCGGCCGGCCGTCGCGAGCTGGCGGTGAACGTGCCGCGCCACCTGCCCTGGAGCGCGTCGTTCGACGTCAAGGGCTCGGGCGCATCGCAGACCGTGAACGTGCGCCTCGTGCCGGCGTTCGCAGCCGTACGTTTCGAATCCGTGCCCGCGGGCGCGCAGGTCACCATCGACGGCCAGGTGCGCGGCAAGACGCCGCTGGTCACCGAGGTCGACGCGGGCCGGCGCGTCGTGCAGCTCCAGCATCCGGACTACCGCCGCTGGGAGGCGCCACTCACCGTGCGTGCCGGACAGGACGTGACCGTCGGCCCCGTGCAGCTCGGATTGCCGGATGGAACGCTGGTGCTGACTTCGCGGCCGGCCGGCGCCGATGTCAGTGTCGCGGGTCGCTATCGCGGGCGCACGCCGCTCACACTGTCGCTCGCGGCCGGCAGTCCGCACGAAATCGTCGTCAACAAAGCCGGTCATGCGCCGCTCACGCGCACCGTGAACCTGGCCGCGCGTGAACGCCGCGCGCTGGCGCTTGCGCTCGAGCCGGTGTTCGGCGAGGTCACGGTGCGCGGCGAGCCGGCCGATGCGGAACTGTTCGTGGATGGCGTGTCGCGCGGGCCGGCGCGGCAGACGCTGCGGCTGCCTGCGGCGCCGCACAGCTTCGAGATCCGCAGGGCCGGGCTTGCGTCGCATCGCGTCACGGTGATCCCGCGCCCGGGACTGGCGCAGATCGTCGACTATTCGCTGCAGTCGCCGGCCCAGGCCCAGGCCGCGCGCCTGCCGGCCGTGGCCAGGACGTCGCTGGGCGGTGAACTCCGCCTGATCGGCGGCGGTCGTTTCACCATGGGCAGCGCGCGGCGCGAGCCCGGCCGGCGCTCCAACGAGACGCAGCGCGAGGTCGAACTGCGCCGGCCGTTCTACATCGGCGTGCGCGAGGTCACCAACCTGGAGTTCCGTGCCTTCCGCAGGAATCACGCCTCGGGACTCTACAAGGAGGAGACGCTGGATCTCGACCGCCAGCCGGTTGCGAACGTCAGCTGGGCCGACGCTGTCGCGTTCTGCAACTGGCTGTCGGAGAAGGAGGGACTGCGACCCGCGTACGCCTTGGATGGCGATCGCTACGCGCTGGTACAGCCCGCGACCACCGGCTATCGCCTGCCGACTGAAGCGGAGTGGGAGTTCGTCGCGCGTCACGACGGGCGCGCCGCCGCGCTGCGCTATCCGTGGGGCCAGGAACTGCCGGTCAGGCCGCGATCCGGGAATTATGCCGATCGCACGGCGCAGTACCTCGCGCCCGTGATCCTGCCCGACTACGACGATGGCGCGCGAGTGGCGGCCAATGTCGGCGGCTACACGGCCAACGCGCTCGGCCTGTACGATCTGGGTGGCAACGTGTCCGAATGGACGCACGACCGTTACGGCATCCATTTCGCGGCGCCGGGGTCGGTCGCGGTCGACCCCGTCGGGCCCGGCGAGGGCGATGCGCACGTGTTGCGTGGCTCGAGCTGGCTGACCGCGCGTGTGGCCGATCTGCGGGTCGCATGGCGTGAAGCGGGCACCGGCGCGCGCCCCGATCTGGGCTTCCGGCTCGCACGCTACGCGGAGTAGATCCATGCCTGGAAGACGTCACCGCCTGTGCCTGCTGCTGCTGCTCGTGGCGGGGCCACTCTGCGCCGACGAGCCGGCCGCGCCACCGTCGGCGGCGGTCGAGACCCCGGCGGCCGCGCCGCAGGCACCGGCCGCCGCGGTGAACAGCGACAAGTCCGCGAGTGAAGCGACGCAGAAGGCACCGGCCGCCCCGGCTGCGGCACCGAGGGCGCCGCAGCCCGCGAGCGCGTCACCACAGCGCTTCAACCCCAGTGAACGTGTCCGGGCCGACTACCCGGTGGCCTTTCCGATCGACATCTGAGCATCGCACAACGGGATTCCCGCCAGCATGAAACACCGCCTCCCCAACCAGTTCCTGTTCAGCCTGTTCTCGCTGCTCGCCGTCATCATCGTGGTGCACGGCACCTATGTCGCGCTGGTGCGGCCCAATGCCGCGGCGGAAATGGCGCGCAACGCCGCGGCCATGAAGGCGGACCCGAACTACGTGCCCGAGCGCTCGGTGTGGATCGTCATCAAGGACTACGAGCAGGAGTCCGTGATCGTGCTGATGCTGTGGGCGCTCGCGATCATCGGCTACAAGGCCGCCGTGACCGCGCGTGAGCGGCAGCTGCTCGAGCAGGACCTGGTCCGTGTTCCCGAGGGAATGCGCATCCTGCCCGAGGACACGCGCGAGTATCTGCGCCAGCTCGAAGCGCTGCCGGATCACGAGCGCGAACTGCTGGTGCCGCGCGTGCTGCGTGCGGCGCTGTCGCGTTTCGGCGCCACGCGCAACGTGCAGGACGTGTCCGAGGCCGGTCATGCCGTGTGCCAGGCCGAGGCCGAGCGGCTCGAGTCCGAACTCTCGATGCTGCGCTACGTCGCCTGGGCGATCCCGGCCATCGGCTTCATCGGCACGGTGCGCGGCATCGGCGACGCGCTGTCCGCCGCGCACAAGGCAGTGATCGGCGACATCAGCGGCGTCACCGAGGGACTGGGCGTCGCATTCAACTCCACGCTGGTGGCGCTGCTGCTGTCGCTGCTGCTGATGTTCCTGCTGCACAACCTGCAGCTCGCACA
Organism: uncultured Steroidobacteraceae bacterium; assembly: GCA_964459405.1. Classification (GTDB taxonomy): domain Bacteria; phylum Pseudomonadota; class Gammaproteobacteria; order Steroidobacterales; family Steroidobacteraceae; genus CAYWMY01. The sequence goes on from CAYWMY010000026.1 coordinate 5,416, forward strand.
GGAACGGCTCGTGCTGGGGACCGACACCTACCTCGACCAGCGTCTGCTGCGTCACCTGCAGGTGCGCTGACGCCGTGGATGCCGCCGTCGCCATCGAAGACTCCGAAGCGGGCCTGCTGGCGCTGCCGGCGACGGGTCCGGCCGTCGAGGTGCCGGCGGTGGCGCTGGTCGAGGGTGACTCGGTCGTGACCGGTGCTGCCGCCGCGGCCACAGCGCGACTCAAGCCGGTGTTCACGAGTGACCGTTTCCTCGCCGAGCTGTCGCAGCTGCCGCTGCCGCAGCCGTCACCGCGCGCCAGGACCACGGCGGACCTCGCCTGGGCAACGGTGGCGGAACTCGTGCGCGGCCTCGGTGGCGAGGTAACGGCCGCGGTCGCGGCGCTGCCCTCTCACTGGCGTGGCGCGCAGGCCGGGCTGTTCGTCGCGATCGCGCGCGCTGCGGGCCTGCCACTCGCGGGCCTCGTCGACGCCGCCGTTGCCGCGACCGCGACGCTGCCGGGCCACGAGTTGCTGTTCCTCGACGTCGACCTGCATCAGGCGCGCGTCGTGCGCCTGGGAGGCGCGGACCGGCTGCGGCGCCTGCAGGTGGAGTTCACGCCGCGCGCAGGCCTGAAGGCGCTGCATGCGGCGTGGGCTCAGGCGATCGCCGAGACCTTCGTTCGCCGTACGCGCTTCGATCCGCTGCACGATGGCGCCTCGGAACAGCGCCTCCATGCGGCGCTGCCGCGCTGGCTGGCGCAGCTGCAGGCCGAGTCTTCGATCGACGCGGGGCTGGAACACGGCGGTGGCGCCGCCGTGGTGCCGCTGTCGCGCGATCAGCTGCTGCTCGCCAGCGAGGCTTACTACACGCAGCTCGTCGAACTGGTCGCACGCGTGCACCGCGACGGCGAACACCTGACGCTCGCACTTCACGGCCGTGCCACGCTGCCGGGCCTCGCCGCGAGGCTCGCGGGACGCCGCGGGCTCGAAATCGTGCAGCTGCCGGGGGAGGCGGTGGCTGCGGGGGCGCAGCGGGCCGCGGCCGAGCTCGCCGCCGCCGGCACGGACAGCGTGTGCCTGGCGCTGCCGCGACCCGCGGGCGTCGCACCGGAGCCTCTCGCGGCGCCGCGGCGCGAGGTCATCGAGCAACCGACTCATGTGCTGCACGCGGGCCGTGCGCACGCGATCAACGCGACTCCGCTGGTCGTGGGGCGTGCGCCCGCGGCGCCGCGCGCACTCGTGGTCGCGGGGTCGCCCGAGGGGCTGTCGCGACGCCACTGCAGCGTGTTCGTCGAGGACGGGCACGCCGTCGTCGTCGATCACAGCCGCCATGGCACGTTTCTGAACGGGACACGCGTGAGCGGGCGCGCGTTCCTGGCGGCGGGCGACAGCCTGCGGATCGGAGTGCCGGGCGCGGTGCTCGATCTCGTCGCGGTCACCTGAAGCCGGACGGCCCTTGTCATGGCGAGGCGCAACACCGAAATCTTCAGCCTGTCCTTCCTCGACGTGATCTGCTGCGGATTCGGTGCCGTGGTGCTCCTCTACACGGTCATCAGCGCACAATCGGGGCTGGCGCGCATCCGCGACAACGAGGACCTCGCGGCCGAGGCGCGCCGCCTGGAGCAGCAGGTGGTGGACGGCTACAGGCACCTCGCCGAGCTGAAGAACGCGATGCAGACCACCGAGAGCGAGAAGGTCCGGGCCACGGGTCTCGCGCCGCAGCTGGTCGAGCGTATCGCGAAAACGCGCGAGGAGCTCGCCAGGTACGAGTTCGACACGCTGGCGCGGCGCGAGAGTCTCGAGCGGCTGAAAGCCGATCTCAAGTCGCTGGAGGAGGATACGCGCCGGCTGCGCGCGAAATCCGAGGAGCGGGCCACGGGCCGGCAGCTGCACCTCATGGTCGGTGACGGGGACCGTCAGTACCTCACGGGCCTCAAGGTCGGCGGCCGTCGCGTGCTGGTGCTGGTCGACGCCTCGGCGTCGATGCTCGACGAGACGCTCGTGAATGTCATCCGTCTGCGCAACATGGCCGACGAACGCAAGCTGCGCTCGGAGAAATGGCGGCAGGCGATCGGCACCGTCGACTGGATCAGCTCGCAGATCCCCTCCGACGGGCAGTTCCAGATCTACGCGTTCAACACCTCCGCCTGGCCGCTGCTGGCCGGCAGTGAGGGACGCTGGCTCGAGGCGCGTGACGGCAAGTCGCTGGGCGAGGCGCTGCAGAACCTGCGCCGCGTCGTCCCCAGGGACGGCACGAGCCTCGAGAACGCGTTCGCGGTGATCCGCCGCCTGTCGCCACAGCCTGACAACGTGGTGCTGGTCACCGACGGTCTGCCGACACAGGGTGCCAGTCCGCCACTCATCAAGAAGCTCGTCGACACGGAGGACCGCGAGGACTACATGCGCAAGGCCGTGCGCTCGCTGGGTCCGAAGCCGCCGCCCATCAACGTGATCCTGCTGCCGATGGAGGGTGACCCGGCGGCGCCCGCGTACTTCTGGAGGCTGGCGCAGGCGTCGGGCGGCGCCTACCTGAGTCCTTCGAGGGACTGGCCGTGAAACTGCGGCGTCGTGACGCGGAGGTGTTCAGCCTCTCGTTCCTGGACTGCATCTGCTGCGGTTTCGGCGCGGTCATCCTGCTCTTGGTGCTGAACAAGGTCGGTGAACCGATCCAGCTCGAGCAGGCGAAGACGGACCTCGACGGCCAGGTCGCGAGACTGCAGCAGGAGCTGCACGAGATCCGCGGCACCAGCGAGCTGCTGACACGGGACCTGCGCGTGCGGGTCGAGCAGCTGTCGGAGGAGAAGCAGCGCGTCGCACGGCTGCAGGGGGATCTGTCCAGGATTCGCGGTCAGTACGCGGCGACGCGCGGCGAAGCCGAGACCATCGAGAAGCTCGAGGGTTCGCTGTCGAGCGCGCGCCAGACCATGACCGACGAGATGAAACGCCTGCTGGGCGCGGACTTCCGTCGCAGCGCTGACCAGCCGATTGGCGGCATTCCGGTCGACAGCGAGTACGTGATCTTCATCGTGGACACCTCGGGCTCGATGCAGAACTTCAGCTGGCGCCGCGCCGAGCGCAAGCTGCGCGAGGTGCTGGAGGTCTATCCCCAGGTCAAGGGCATCCAGGTGCTCGACGACGAGGGTGGCTATATGTTCTCCGAGTACCGCGGTAAATGGATCCCGGATTCGCCGGCACGGCGCAAGGCGATCCTCGACCGTTTCCGGGGCTGGCAGTCCTTCTCGAACTCGAGCCCGGTGGAGGGCATCGTGGCGGCGATCCGGACCTTCCATTCCCGGGACCGCAAGATCAGCCTCTATGTCTTCGGTGACGAGTTCACCGGCGGGTCCATCCAGGAGGTCGTCGACACCGTGGACCGCATCAACCGTGCGGGACCGGGCGGCGATCGCCTGGTGCGCATCCACGCACTCGGTTTTCCGCTGCCGCCCGACGCACCGCCATACACCTCGATCCGTTATGCGACACTGATGCGCATCCTGTGCGCGCGCAACGGTGGCACCTTCGTCGGGCTGACCGCCGAGTCGTACGAGTCGGGGGGCAGACGCGGGTAGCGACGCGCGCGGGCCGTGGCCGGGTGCCGGGGTGGCGGAGGAGCCATGTGGTTGAAGAAACTGGTGGTCGGCGCGTCGCTGGCCCTGCTCGCGGCCTGCGGCGGCGTGCAGGTCAAGCCCGCGATCAGCCTGCCTCAACCGCTGGTTGAGAAATCGCCGGCCGCGGTCGGCGTGTTCTACCCGGAGGAACTGCGCAACCGCACGCACAACGAGGAACGCCGCAACATCAAGTTCAGCGTGACCCTGGGCGGCGCGAGCGTATCGACCATCGATCGCCTGCTGGCCGTGCTGTTCGATCGCGTGGTGACGCTCAACGAGCGCGGGCAGATCGGCAGCGTCGCGCCGCCGGTGGCGCTGGCGGTCGTGCCGTGGCTGGACGAATACTCGTTCGTGACACCGCAGGAAATGGCGAGCCGCGAATATTCGGTCACGATCCGGTACCGGTTCGAGCTGCTCGATCCGAAGGGCTTCATCGTTGACCAGCTCACGCTGACGGGTTTTGGAACCGCGCCCGCGGCCAAGCTGTCGGCCTCGGCGCCGCTCACGCTGGCCACACAGATGGCGCTGCGCGACCTGGCCGCGAAGTTCATCGTCGACTTCCCGGTCCAGGACTCCGTCATGCGACTGCTGCGCGGCGAGACACTGCCGCCACTGGTCAGCGAGCAGCAGGATCTCGCCGTGACGCTGGGCGTGTTCGAGGCGCCGGCAGCGGCTCCGGCCGTGGAACCGGCCGCCGGCACGACGCCGGAAGGTGCTTCCCCTGCATCGGGCGCTCAGGATTCAGGACCGTCCCCGGCCGGTACTCCTGCGAGCCCACCCGAGGGATCCGCTGCACCGGTGCCGCCGCAGACACCGCCCGGGGGCGCCGCTGAGGCTGCGCCGCCGCCACCGGAAACCGCGGAACCACCGCCGTCCGCAGCATCACCGGTGGCGCCGCCGCAGCCTTGACCGCGCGGCGCCGCCGGATCCGCGCGCCGTCATGCGGTCCCACCGGGCCGGCGAGGATCCGCGGACTCGCGCTCGAGCAGCGTGCGCTTGCGCTCGATGCCCCAGCGATAACCGGACAGTTCCCCATCGCGGCGCACCACGCGATGACAGGGGATCGCGACAGCGAGCGCATTCGCCGCACAGGCCGCGGCGACGGCCCGTGCCGCGCGCGGCTGGCCGATACGCCGCGCCAGCTCCGCGTAACTCACCGTGCTGCCGGCGGGAATCCTGCGCAACGCCTGCCACACGCGCTGCTGGAATGCGGTGCCGCGGATGTCGAGCGGCAGCTGCAGGCCGAGCCGGGGCTGTTCGACGAAACCGACGACGGTTGCGACCAGCGATTCGAAGCACGCATCGCCGGGATGCAGGCGCGCCTGCGGGAATCGCCGCTGCAGGTCGATGAGCAGTGTCTCCGCATCGTCACCCAGCAGGATCGCGCAGATGCCGCGGTCGCTGCAGGCGACGAGGATGCTCCCCAGCGAGCACTCACCGATCGCGAACCGGATGTCGATGCCGGCGCCGCCGGCGCGATAGCGACCCGGCGTCATGCCCAGCAGGCCGGCGGCGTTCTCATACAGGCGCGCGCTCGAGCCGTAGCCCGCGTCGTGCAAGGCCCCGGTCACGGAATCGCCGCGCAGCAGTCCTTGCCGCAGCCGCTCGGAGCGCAGCGCCGCCGCGTAGGCCTGTGGCGTCAGGCCCGTGATGGCCTTGAAGGCGCGGTGGAGCTGGAATGGGCTCAGGCCCGCCTGCAGGGCCAGCGTGCGCAGCGTTGGCGGGCGCTCGGCGGCTTCGATGCTGCGACAGGCCGCGGTGACGACTGCCGCGAGTCGCGTCGCTGTCGTCCGCGTCGATGCGGTCGGTGTCGCCGGCGTTCTCGTGCGCATCGCTGCCCCTGTGCCCTGGCAGACTCTACGACGCGGCACGCCCGCGCGATATCCGCTTCTTGCGCGGACGGGCATCGTCAGGGCAATTCGGCCGGCGCTTCCGGGGCCGGTCCGGGTGCGGGCCCGGTCATCGGCGCGGTATCGACGCTTCCGGGTACCTCGCCGGCCGCGGCGGACGTGGCTTCGGTCGCGACTGGCGGCGCCGGTCGTGCGGGCTCGGGTGTGGGCTCATGCGCCGCTTCGGGCCTGGCCTCCGTTTTCGTCCCGGGCTTTGCCGGTTCGGAGGTCGGACCCGCCGCCGCGTCGTCCGCTTCCTTGGCCAGATCGTAGAAGACCTCGCGCATGCGCACGCCCTGCGTCTCGGCGGGCTCGCCGTTCTCGAAGCGCGGACAGTAGACGGCCCGCTGCAGCGCCTCGCGCGCTGCGGCTTCCTGGTTGCGATTCGCCTCCGAGCTGACCGTGACGATCTCGCGTACCTCGCCGCGGGCCGTGACCGTGAACGTAAACTCGACCGGTCTCTGCACCGTCTCATCGCGTGGCAAGTCGCGACGTCGCAGGGCGCTCTCCGGCGCGCGATAGACGATCAGGCGCGGCTGCAGCAGCGGATTCTGGTTCACGTCCAGCACCGAGGTCGGCAGCAGCGGCCACGCGGCGCGATAACTGCGCAGCGCTTCCTCCGGCCGGCGCGCCGTCATGTACCAGTCGCCCAGATCCACGTGCACCGCACCGCGCAGCGCCGCAGGCACGCCGGGGCTCGCCTCGATGATCTTGAGCGCGCGGCGCAGAGCCTGTTCGCCCTCGCTGTTGAGCCGCGGGCCGAATGACTGGCCCGGCGCCGAGGGCTCGAACACGGACAGCTCGGGCCAGCGGCGCGGCTCGCGGTCGATGAGGCCCGGCGTCTGCGGTCCGGTGGACACCGACTCCGGATCCAGCACGAACTGCAGCCTGTGCGTGCGAGCCACGCCGCGCAGCGCCGCGATCGCCGTGGCGTTGCGGCCCTCGGCCGTCTGGCTCGCGATGCGGAAGATGCGAAGATGCAGCATGCGCGCGGCCACGAAGCGCCGCGTCAGCTCGTACCACCCGGCGAGCTTGCTGACGACCGGCAGTGTGCGGGGGTCGTCCACGCCGTAGCGATGCTCCACGACCTGCAACGCATAGGCGCGCAGCTGGTCGGCCGACTCATAGTCCTCGATCGCGATGAGACTTGTCACGAGCAGGTCCATGATCTCGAGCTGCGCCTGGTTGAACAGGCCGTCGGCGCGACGGCTGATGCTGAGCGCACGCTGCAGGACCTCGGCGGCACGCGCGTGCTGTCCCTGCGAGGCGCGTGCGCGGCCGAGGCCGACGAGCGGTGAGATCATGCGGCGCGAGCCCACGCCCTGCGTGTGTTCGAGCAGCTCGAGCGCGCGCGAGAACGCCGCATCAGCACCGGCGTAGTCGCCGCTCTCGAGCTGCACGGCGCCCAGGTTGTTGAGCGCCGTGGGCACCTGGTCGGCGAGTGGCGCGAAGGCCTCGACCCGCCGGAGGATTTCTTCGGCCAGGGGCCGTGCCTCGTCGTAGCGCTGCGCCTGGTACAGGCGCCGGAATTCGCGGAACATTTCACCGATCGAGCTCGCGGTGGCGCGGTCCACCGCGGCTGCCTGGGCTGGCTGGGCGTGGCCCGTGACCTCCGCCAGCATCATCAATCCCGGTCGGCTCGCCGAGTCATCCCGCACCGGTTCCGCGGCGACTGCTGTCCACGCGAGCCAGGCGCCACCGATCAACGCGGTGCGCAACACGGTCGGCCTGCGGCGGTATGCGATCGACATCGATGAGTTCCTGTCGGAGTGACCGGACCAGGATCGTGGTCCGGCGCCGAGTGCACCGATTCTATACGCCCCGGGCCGGCCGGCCTGTACCGCCCTCAGTGCCGGCCGCGCCGTCCCGACCACGCACGGCCGGATGCGCTGCCACCGCTGTCCGGGTCGAACAGCGCCATCAGGGCGCCCATTGCCAGCGCGATCAGGGGATCCGTGACGTCGCCGGTGCGGCCCGGCAGGAAACCCTGCAGGACTTCGACGGTCAGGACGAAGCCAGTCGCGAGCAGTGTTGCCGCGACGATGCGCATGCCAGAGCGGCACAGCAGCCAGATCAGCGCGCCGTACTGGAAACAATCGTGAAACAACGCCACGAGTCCAGTGCCGAACAGCCGTCGCAGCGCGCCCTCGAAGGGCACCCAGCGGAACTGCCACGGTTCCAGCCGCGGGGTGAACGGCACGAGCCCCTCGGCGATCAGCATCGCCGCGATGGCGAGCGAGGCAAGCAATGCGACCTGGCGCCGCGGCAGGAAGTTCCCGATGCCAGTCAGGACCAGCGCCGCCAGCATGCCGGCGACCTCGGCAGGCACGATCGCGCGGCCAACCACCAGCACCTGGCCCGCGAACACGATCAGCGCCACCAGTGCGAGCGCCAGCATGCCGTTGCCGCGCTGCACGGTGGCGCGCAGGGCCTCCCCGATGACGACGTAGGGCACCGCCCAGCGCAGTGAAGCCCAGGACAGGTCGAAGACTGCGCCCAGTGGCTCGAGGGCGCGCCGCCACTTGGCTGGATCGAGTGCCGGCGCGAAAGGCAGCAGCCGCGCGGCGAGCCACAGCAGCACGAGTGCGGCCGGCGCGGGCGAGCGGGCCAGCGCTCCCAGGCCCGGCAGCCCGAGGCGGTCCCGGCTCGCGAGCAGCGTCGCCGCGACGATTGCGCCGACCAGCGAGCCACCCGTGTTCAACATCACGTCGCCGAGGCTCGCGACACGCCGCGTCTCGAACAGCTGCAGCAGTTCGATCAGCAGCGACAACGCGCCGCCGGCGCAGACCGCCACGAGCACGGCGAGAGCTGCTCCCAGCCTCGAGGTCAGGGTCCAGACGAGGCAGGCGCCGAAGGGGATGTACAGCAGCAGGTTGATCGCGATGTCGGAGCGCGTCGTGCGGGCGAAGGTCAGCCGCGAGAACAGCTCGCGAGGCGTGCCGAAATCCAGGCCGCCGAAATTGAACGGGAACAGCGAGCCGTAGACGATCAGGAATGCCACCACGGCGAGCAGCCAGCGCGCGCTGCGGTTACTGCCGTCGGCCATGATCCGTGCATTCCGTGGGTCGTTCTCGCATCGCCGCATTGTGCGTGAGCAGGGCGTCAAAAAGAATCGCGGCGGGAGGCGGCGCACACCGCGCGCCGGCCCCGGTGCCCGGGGCGGTGTGGCGCTGCCGGCACGATCACCGCGGCGGCACGGCAAGTCGGGCTTGTCATGGTTGCTGGCCGCCACGTAACGTGTCGCATTCGTCCACAGCCGGAGCGGGAGAAGAACACATGCGCATCGAGACCATCGCCGTGCACGGCGGCTATTCGCCGGACCCGACGACCAGAGCCGCTGCCGTGCCGATCTACCAGACCACGTCCTACGCCTTCGACAACACGCAGCATGGCGCGGACCTGTTCGACCTCAAGGTGGTCGGTAACATCTACACGCGCATCATGAACCCGACGACGGACGTGCTGGAGCGGCGGGTTGCCGACCTGGAACGCGGCGTCGGCGCGCTGGGGCTCGCTTCCGGGCAGGCCGCGATCACCTACTCGCTGCTGACCATCATGCAGGCGGGCCACAACTTCATTTCCAGCACGACGCTGTACGGCGGAACCTACAACCTGTTCGCGCACACCATGCCGACCTTCGGCATCGAGGCGCGCCTTGCCGATCACCGGGATCCCAGGTCGTTCGAGCGGCTGATCGACGGTAATACGCGCGCGATCTTCTGCGAGTCGCTCGGCAATCCGGCCGGCAACGTCACGGACTTCGAGGCGCTCGCGGCGCTCGCGCACCGTCACGGCATTCCACTGATCGTCGACAATACCGTGCCGACACCGTACCTGTGCCGGCCCTTCGAGCACGGTGCCGACATCGTCGTGCATTCGCTGACGAAGTATCTGGGCGGTCACGGCAACAGCATCGGCGGCGCGATCGTCGACAGCGGCCGGTTCCCGTGGAAGGACCATGCCGACAGGTTTCCGAAGCTGAACCAGCCGGATCCTTCCTACCACGGAGTCGTCTACGTCGACGCCTTCGGTCCGGCGGCCTTCATCGGCCGGGCCCGCGTCGTGCCGCTCAGGAACATGGGCGCGGCGATCTCGCCGTTCAACAGCTTCCTGATCCTGCAGGGTATCGAGACCCTGGCCGTGCGCATGGACCGCATCTGTGCCAACACCATGGAGATCGCGCGTCATCTCGAGAAGCACCCGAAGGTGCGCTGGGTCAACTACGCGGGTCTCGAATCGTCGCCGCACCACGAGCTGGCGCAGCGCTACATGGGCGGGCGCGCGTCCGGCCTCGTCAGCTTCGGCGTCGAGGGCGGCCGCGAGGCAGGCGCGCGTGTGCAGGACGCGTTCAAGCTGTTCACGCGGCTCGTCAACATCGGCGATGCCAAGTCGCTGGCCTGCCACCCGGCCAGCACCACGCACCGGCAGCTGTCACCGGCGGAACTCGAGAAGGCCGGTGTCACCGAGGACCTGGTGCGGCTGTCGGTCGGCATCGAGCACGTCGACGACCTGATCGCCGATCTGGACCAGGCGCTCGCGGCGGCCTGAGCAGGCGGGGCGGTGGCGCGGCGCGTACGGGCCGCGCCGCTGCGGCCCGCCGCGGCACCGCGCCTGCGGCAGGGAGTGCCGGGTG
>CAYWMY010000027.1:0-15219 GCA_964459405.1 uncultured Steroidobacteraceae bacterium
ACGCTGAAGAGCACGTCCCTGTGAGCTCGTCGCGCGCCGTCCCTGGCGCGCGACGAGCTCACAGGGATGTGCTCCGTGGCGTCTTTCGGCCCGGGAACCTTCACCATCAGCCAGTTGGCGGCCCTTCGGCGGCAGCATCGCTCTTTGTCCCGGAGAGCCCGATGCCGGCGGCCACAGGCGGGCCCTGAGAAACGCCGTCGCCGATCCGGAGACAGCAGCGGTCAATGGCAGCCCGTGGTCGGCACCGCCGCATTGGCGTCTGCGCGCAGATTGACGCGCACGGACCACGACGATGACGCAGCGGCTTGCGTAGGATAGGCACATGAGTAATGGAGACCGGCTGAGACGTTTCGTGTTCGAGCAGTGGCCCGTGCGCGGGCACTACGTGCGCCTCGACGCCAGCTGGCGCGCCGTGATCGAGCATCACGATTATCCCGTGGTGGTGCGCGACACACTGGGTGAAGCGCTTGCCGCATCGGTGCTGCTCGCCGGCGCGCTCAAATTCGACGGCCAGCTCACGCTGCAGCTGCAGGGCCCGGGCCCGCTGCATCTGCTCGTCGCCCAGTGCAGCAGCGGCCTCGCGATCCGCGGCGTGGCGCGACACCGCGGCCCGGTGGAATCCCGCATCCTCGAGGAGATGACCGGCGGCGGGCAGCTCGCGGTCACGATCGAAACCGACGCGCGTGAGCACCGCTACCAGGGTGTCGTGCCACTGATCGGCGCAGGGCTGTCGGCATCGCTCGAGCACTACTTCCAGCACTCCGAGCAGCTCGCCTCGCGGCTGCTGCTCGCCTGCAATGGCTATCAAGCGGCCGGGCTGCTGCTGCAACGGCTGCCGGTCGGATCGACGGCCCACGCCGAGGACGACCCGCAGCTGCTGGCCGCGGCCGAGGACGAGTGGCAGCGCCTGCAGCTCCTCACCGGCACGCTCACATCCGCCGAGCTGCTCGGCGAGAGCTGCGAGACCGTGCTGCACCGCCTGTTCCACGAGGACGACGTACGCCTGTTCGAGGGGGCACCCGTGTTCTTCCAGTGCAGCTGCTCGCGTGAACGCGTGGCGGGCATCATCCGTTCACTGGGTGCCGTCGAGGCGCAGGGCATCCTGCGCGAACGGGGCGACGTCGAGGTGCGCTGCGAGTTCTGCAACCGGGCATGGAGCTTCGACGCCGTCGACATCGCGCGACTGTTCAGTCCCGGCGTCACTCACGTGCCACCACCCGGGCTGCATTGACGGCGATCGACAGTGATGGCCGGCGCGGCCCGGCCGCGCGGCGTCAGTCGGCCATGATCGGCGCGGCCTTGCCCTGGTCCGCGTCCGCCGCCGGGCGCCTGGTCGTGCGCATCAGCAGCACGAAGGGCAGTGCCGCGAGCGTGACCCACATCAGGATCGCGAAGTCGTTGAGGTAGGCGATCAGCATGGCCTGCCGCGTGATCTCGTGGTCGAGCAGCGCCGCGCCCGGGATCGTCGACCAGTCCCAGGCTTGAGGCAGCGTCGCCGACGGGTCGTCGAAGACCGTCACGTGCTCGCGCAGTCGCTCGTGCATCTGCTGCGTGTTGCGCGCGAGCAGTGTCGCCATCAGCGACATGCCGACGCTGCCCCCCAGATACCGGCCCAGCGAGAACAGGGTCGCGCCGTGGGTCTGCATCGGCACCGACAGTGCGTTGAAGCTCATGATCTGCAGCGTGCCGAACATCAGCGCCATGCCGACGCCCTGCAGCACGCTGGTTGCGATGAAGATCTCCGGTGTGGTGTTCAGCGAGAAGTGCATGCTGTACCACAGCGACAGCGCGATCAGCAGGATGCCCGCCGTGACCAGAAAGCGGCCGTTCAGGCGCGCGCCATAGCGCGCGACGATGATCGTCGCGAACACGGCACCGAGCCCGCGCGGGGAAGTCAGCAGGCCGGCCACGGTCACGGGATAGTCGTAGACGTGCTGCAGCAGCGCGGGTGCCAGCATCATCGTGCCCATCAGCAGGCCGCTCACCAGCGCTACCAGCAGCACACCGGTGACGAAGGTGCGGTTGCGGAACAGTTCACGCGGAAGGAACGGTTCCCTGGTGCGGCGCAGGTGCAGCACGAACAGATACAGGCCCGTGACGCACAGGGCCGCCTCGATGACGGTCTCCGGGGACTCGAACCAGTCGTTGCGGTGGCCGCGATCCAGGCCGAGCTGCAGGCTGCCGACCGCGACCGACAGCAGCAGGAATCCCATTGCATCGAAGCGCGGCTTGTCCGGCGTGCGGCGCTCGGGCATCAGCGCCATGATCGGCAGCACGGCAACGACGCCGAACGGGATGTTCATCAGGAAGATCCAGCGCCAGTTGTACTCCTCCGTGACGTAGCCGCCGACCGTCGGACCGAGGATCGGTCCGAGCAGCGTGCCCATCATCCACATCGCGAAGGCGCGTGCGCGCGCTTCGGGCGGAAAGATCATCATCAGCGTGGCCTGCGACAGCGGCATGATCGCGGCCCCGGACAGGCCCTGCAGGAAACGCAGGATCGCGAGCTGCGTGACGGAGCCTGCGAGCCCGCAGAACACCGACAGCAGCGTGAAGGTCGCGATGCTCGTGGCGAACACGCGCCGGTAGCCGAAGCGCTCGGCGAGCCAGGTCGTGGGCGGCGTCATGATGGCCCCGGCCACTGCATAGAAAGTCAGTACCCACGCGATCTGGTCCTGGGTCGCCGCGAGCGAGCCCTGGATCGCGGGCAGGGCGGTATTGGCGATCGTGATATCCAGCGTCTGCAGCGCGCTCGCCATGATCGCCGCTCCGGCGACGAGATTGCGCTCCATGCGGGTCATCGCGATCTGCGGACTCATGCGCAGCGCCCGGAGCGCGCGATTGCGTGCGACGCCTCGCAGGTCATGGAGCACCCCGGCCGTTGGCGGGCTCCTCGACCGCGGCGAGGTAGCCGCGACCGCCGAGCGAGCTCATCTGTCGCAGGATCCAGCGCTGTCGTCTGAGGACGTACCGCGATGGCGCCTCGACACGGAAGCGCTTCGGATTGGGCAGCACGGCTGCGAGCAGCGCGGCTTCCTGGCGCGTGAGCCGTGCTGCGGGCTTGTGGAAGTAGCGGTCGCTGGCGGCTCCGATGCCCCAGGTGCCGCGGCCGAACTCGACGATGTTCAGGTAGACCTCGAGAATGCGCTGTTTAGGCCACAGCAGCTCGATCCACAGCGTGAACCAGGCCTCGATGCCCTTGCGCAGGAAACTCTGGCCGGGCCACAGGAACAGGTTCTTGGCGACCTGCTGCGAGATCGTCGAAGCGCCCCGCAGGCGGCGGCCGCGCTGCGCGGCGCGCACGGCCCGGTCGATGGCATCGAGGTCGAAGCCCGCGTGTGACGCGAACTTCTGGTCCTCCGCGGCGACGACGGCCACGGCCGCGTGCGGCGAGATCCGGCGCCAGTCGACCCAGTCGTAACGGAAACGGTAGCTGTCGTCGGACACACCCCGCAGGCGGTCCATCAGCATGAAGCTGGACACGGGCGGATCGACGACACGCAGCAGGGCCACGAGCACCATGCTGCCCGCCACGAACGCCGTCAGCGTCCACAGCAGTGCGCGGCCGATGCGCCGCATCCCGGCTGGCTTCCCCGCGTGGCGCGGCCGCTCAGCCCGCCGCGACGCGCTGCGCGGCCGTGACGACGACCGGCTCGAGCGGCACGTCGTCGTGACCGCGACTGCGGCCGGTCTTCACGGCCGCGATACGGTCGACGACGTCCATGCCCTCGACCACCTGCCCGAACACGGCATAGCCGTAGCTGCCCGGCCGGTGATCCAGGAAGTCGTTGTCGACGAGATTCACGAAGAACTGCGAGGTTGCCGAGTTGATGTCGTTGGTGCGGGCCATCGACAGCGTGCCGCGAAGATTCCTGCGGCCGTTGTTCGCCTCGTTGGCGATCGGCGCGCGCGTCGGCTTCTGATCGAGGTTGGCGGTCATGCCGCCGCCCTGGATCACGAATCCGGGGATCACGCGGTGGAAGACCGTCCCGTCGAAGTGGCCGGCGTCGACGTACTTGAGGAAGTTCTCAACCGTGACGGGTGCGTCGGCGTCGAACAGTTCGATTGTGAACGCGCCCAGGGAAGTTTCGAAACGGACCATGTGTCACCAGCGGTGGGAGACGGGCTCGCAATTCTAGCCGGACTCCGCGGGAAATGCGGGAAAAGGAGACATCGCGGTCGCAATCGGTCAATGCAGCGTCAAGGGCGTACCCGTGAAGGACATGCTGCACGACTCGCGGAGCGGTATTGTCGACGGTCGAGTGAGGGCACATCCGGCGACGCTGGCGTGAGGGTCAGACTGTCGTGGAGATTGCACTCGTGCCGGGTCGAGGGACGTCGTCGGTCCACTGATTGATTCTCGAGCATGGCGGTCTTGAGCCGCAGCCACGACGTCGTTCGGTGCGTCATGTTGAGTGTGACGACGCGCGAGGCGAACTCAGGGAATGGACGGCCCGTGGCAAGTCACCGCGGCGGATCGCGCTCGGTCCGGGTTTTGCGTCGTCGCGGCGGGCGGCTGGACTACCGGGTGGCTCACGCGGTCCTGGCCCGGACCGGCGGCGCGGCATCCCTCAGGGCCAGTCGAGCAGCGTGCGCAGGCTCCGGCCGAGCAGCCATTCCTTTTCCGCTGACGACAACGCCGGGCAGTCGCGCACGCAGTGCAGCAACTCGCCCCAGGTCTCGCCGGTGTTATTGCCGCCGCGATCGCTGGCCCATAGCACGCGTTCAATGCCGAACGCATCGACCGCGCGCCGAAGCTGCGGCCACAACCCCTCGAACGGATAGTCGCGCACACCGAACATACCCTGTGCGTGGCTCCACTTGAGGGCGACGTTGGGGTAATCGGCGAGCTTCAGCACCTGGTCGAAGTACGCGACGTCGGGCCCGGCGTGCGCCCCGGCCGCGCCCTGCTCGGGCGTCGGCTCGTCGAGGAAGCCGATGTTGGCCTCGATCGGCATCCCGCAGTGATCGACGATGAAGCGCAGTCGCGGGAACGCGCGCAGGTAGCGCGGCAGCAGCTCGACGTGTCCCGCGATGAACAGGAACATCGGGATGCCCGCCTCCGCTGCGACCGCGAACACGCGCTCGTAGCCGCCGCTGGCGAAGGCCTCGAGCTCGGTCGCGGTCAGCGCCGGCAGCATACGGACCGCACGCGCATGCGGTGCCTCCTTCGCCATGCGGATCAGGCTCTCGACCTCGGGGTCACGGCGGTCGACACGCAGCACGTACTGGAATCGCCTGGGGTGCAGCCAGGACGCGAGCTCCGCGGTCGGGCTGGTGACGCGATAGGCGCCGTTCGGGAGCCGGTAGCCGGGCCCCCAGGAGTCGAGCCCCCAGAACTCGTCGGTCAACACGGCGTCGATGCCGAGCGCATCCATCTGCGCGAGCGTCTCGGCGATTCCGCCGGGGCCGAAGTGGATCTGGGCGTCGGTGATACGCAAGGGCGCGCCCTCAGAACCGGCGATCGAGCAGGCGAGCCACCACCGGTCGCAACGGGTCCGCATCGGCCGCGACCGCGGACAACGCGAAGTCGGCCTGCTTCTGGCAGTCGCGACAATGACAGACGCAGACCGTGGGTGGCCCCGCTGGGATCTCGCAGCGCATGTTGCTGCACTGGCAAACGCCGGTTCGACAGGTCATCGACTTCCCCCCGGGCCGCGCACGACCCCATTCTCGCGTGGCCGCATTGAGGTGGACCGCTCACGCGATCTTGTCAGAACACGGACAGCGGCGCGACTCGCGTCGGCGACAGGGCCGGGCCCGGCATCAGCGCTCGACGCCGGCCAGCTGGCCGCGCGGCGCCGCGTCGCGGGCCGACTTGAACGACGTTTAATAATGGTATTGAATGCGGTGCCGGAGGGCCGGGTGATGTGCCCGGCATTGCTCGTCGCTGCGAGGAGCGTGCACGAGTGTATATCGCAACGATAAGTGTCGCGGGCGCGGATACGGTGGCGATGGTCGCGGGCGACCGCGTCATCGCGCTGCATCGGGGGGCCGCGCATCTCGGGTGCCCGCAGCTCGCCGGAGTGCCCGCCACGCTGCTCGGAATCATCGAGGCCGGTCCTGCGACCTGGGCGGAACTCGAGACGTTCTTTGACGGCTTGCGGGGCGGTGACCTGCCGGCTGATGGCGCGAACAACTGGTGGTGGCCACGGGACTCGGTGCACTTCCTGCCGCCGATCCGTCCCCGCAAGAATCCCTGGGTCGTGGGTGCCAACTACTTCCAGCATCTGGCGAACGGGTTCGCGCGGATTCCCAGGCCTGCGGTGGCGCCACCCCATGTGGAGTTCTTCACGAAGTCGGTCAATGCGATCACCGGTCACGACGCGGACATCGTCTACGACAAGCGCGTGACCCGGACCGTCGACTTCGAACTCGAGTTGACCGTCGTCATCGGCAAGTATGGCAAGGACATCCCGGTCGCTGACGCCTACGACTGGGTCTTCGGTTACACGATCGCGAACGACATGTCGGCACGTGAACTGCAACTCGGGCATCAGCAGTACCATCGCGGCAAGAGCCTCGACGGCTTCTGCCCGATCGGTCCCGTCATCGCGACGCCGAGAGAGACCGGCGACCCGAACCGGCTGCGCATGCGCCAGTGGTTGAACGGCGAGCTCAAGCAGGACTGGCCCGCTGGAGACATGATCTACAAGATCGACAAGCTGATTGCCGTGCTGTCCGAAGGGATGACCGTCGAGCCTGGCGAGATGATCATCTGCGGGACCGTGCCTGGCGTGGGCTTCGAGCAACTGCCGCAGGCATGGTTGCAGCACGGCGACGTTCTGGAGGCGGAGATCTCGAGGATCGGCATGCTGCGAAACACGATCAAGATGGCCGGTGTGGGCTGACAGCCGGACCGTCACCGGCGCGATCGGGAGTTCTTTCCAGTGAAGCTAGTCACCTACAGCCGAGGCGATGAGCGGCGGATCGGTTTTCTCTCCGGTGGTTCGATCTGTGACCTGCAGGCTGCGGGAGCCGCGGCCGGTGTCGAGGTGCCGCGGGTCCCGGATCTGCTGTCCCTGGTGCGAACAGAACACCTGGCCGCACTGCGCGCGCTTGCGGCGGTGCAGACGGCCGCCGATGCCAGGGCCTGGTCGTATCCCGCCGATCAGGTGAAGCTGCATGCTCCTTACCGGCCGCGCCAGAACATCATCATCGCTGGCGGGAACACCCGCGACGAGTTCGTCGCGCAACGTACCCGCGGCGGCCGGCCGTTGCTGCGTTATCACACCAAGGCGCCGTCGGCCGTTCTGGATCCTGGCCAGCCCGTGTCGTGGCCGCGGCGGCTGACTTCGCAGGTACACGCGGAGCCGCACCTGGCCGTCGTCATCGGTGCGCGTACCTCGTTCGTGTCTCCGGCCGATGCCTTGAAGCAGGTCTTCGGCTATGCGGTGGCAACCAACGTCAATAGTCACGACCTGAAGCGCAAGCACGGCCAGTGGGACAAGGCGGTCTCGCTCGATACGTTCTTTCCCTGGGGGCCGGTAGTCGCGACGGCCGATGAGATCGACGTGGGCGCACTCACCTGCCGGCTGTGGCTCAACGACCGTATGGCACTGTCGGGCGGGGCGGAGTCCGGGCTCCTGCGCACGGCGGAGATCATCTCGGAGATCAGCTTCGGGATGTGTCTCGAGCCCGGTGATGTCGTCCTGACCGCCACGGCCGAAGGTGTAGGGCACGCTGAAGTGCCAGAGCGTTGGCTGCAGGATGGTGACGTGATCCGCAGTGGAATCGCCGAGATCGGTGAGATAGAGAATCCCGTCGCCACCTACTGAGAGACAGGCCCGACCAGGTCGAAGGATCCGCCAGCTGGCGGAGCAGTCTCTGGCGACGGGGTCGGACAGCGCGCGATGGGAGACTGCTGAGGGCGCGGCTCTGTTGCGCGATGCACAGGACGCCGGCAGAGCGCGGCCCGTCATCGCGCGGTCGATGCGTGACGACTGCTGCCTGCTGCGGCCAGGTCGGGCCAGGCGGGTTCCCGGTGGCCCAAAGGCGTTCGCGGCCCGGCTCGTCGGCAGTGCGCGCCGGTCCGATCACAGCAGGACGCTCCCGACGGACCGACACGCAGAATCGACCAGACACTCGAAGCGCCATCGTGCGCGAGGGGGGACGAGATGGGACGTCTGCAGGGTAAGTGCGCGGTCGTGATAGGTGCCTCGCTCGGCGGCAACATGGGCCAGGCGATCGCACGGCGTTTCCGCGCGGAGGGTGCGGAGGTCGTGGTGGCCAGCCGCAACGCGGAGGCGTCGGCACGCTTTGCCGCCGAGATCGGCGCGCATGCTACGGCCTGCGACATCAACCGGCGTGACGATCTCTATGCGTTGACTCGCTTCGCACGGGAGAAAATGGGTGACCTGAACATCGCGGTGAACTCGACCGGCCTTGCGCTTGGCGCGCCGTTTCTCGAGTTCGGCGAGAGCGACATGGACACGATTGTCGCGCTGCAGTTCAAGGGCGCCTTCTGGTTCCTGCAGGCGATGGTCGCAGCGATGCAGGACCGTGGCGGCTCCATCATCCAGATCAGTTCGGCCGTCGCGCAGCGGTCGACCACGGTCGACGGTGGCTATGAGGCCTATATGGGCACCAAGGCCGGCATCGATCATGTAGTGCGTGCGGTCGCCAACCAGTACGGCCGCCAGGGCATTCGCGTGAACGGCATCGCGGCCGGGCACACCGACACGCCGATGCACCACGCCCACTTCGGCGGCGATATTCCGCAGTGGATGAAGGCGTGCTTCGCTGACGCAACACCGATGGGTCGCTACGGCACCTGCGAGGACATCGCGGCAGGGGCCGTCTGGCTCGCCAGCGACGAGTGCTTCATGACCGGCGACGTGTTGCAGGTGAATGGCGGCCTGACTCTGCGCCGCAATCCGCTCAAGGCCGATCTCGAGCGCTACCAGCGCGAATGGGAGCAGCACCGCTGACGCAGGGAAATGGGACGCGGGCTCCGAACGACGGCTGCTGTCCACTCTGAGTAATGCTGACGGCGACGCTCAACCTGACCATGCTGCGCGAGACGCGGCTGCGGCGTGGCCTGACCCTGCAGGAGGTTGCCGACCGCATTGGCACCAGTCCAGCGCAGATACAGCGCCTCGAGAAAGGCAGGCGCCACATGACCATGGCAATGCTGGAGGCCTATTGCGCGGTGCTCGGGCTTGATCCGCTGCAGGTCTTCGGTGCCGGTGCCGTGACGGTCCCGGTCATCGGCGTGGTCGACTTCCGCTCGAATGTCCTGCCGCTGCCGGCGGGTTCCCCGGTCATGGCGCAGGTGCCACCGATCGTCTTCGACGCCCACCGGCTCGCAGCCGTGCGCTGGGAGGCGCGTGACCGCTTCGAACTGCTCACTGGCTCGCTGATGGTCTTCTACGCAGATGTCGACGGCGTCTCACCGGCCGCGTGGAACCGGCGCAGCGTGATCCGCCGCAGCGACGGCACGCAACGCACGGGCTGGCTGTACCGACAGGATGGCCAGACGCACGTCAACGACGTGGTGGGTCCGGTCGAGTTCAATGTGCAGATCGAGTGGGCGAGCCCGATTCTCGGGACGATCAATCCGAGGGCATTCCCGGACGCCGCCGCGTCCTGACCCGCACACCCGCGCGAAGAACCGTTTTCCATGCAGCGGCATGACTGCATCATCGTACTGTTCCGCGCTGGACTGCCCGCCAGCGGCGTCCCTGTCAACGGCTTCGTCAGGAACGACCCCGTGCAGGTGATCCCCGCTGCCCAGATCAGGTTCTGGTCGCCCGGCGTGAAGCGGGGGCGACAGCACGATGCAGTTGAACGACTCTCGGGCCTGCTACCATGCGAGCGGCAGCTCGCCGTACGGGCAGCGATGCGGCCGCGGTCACGGACACGCGGCGGCGGGTGTGTGGAGTTGAAGCGCTGCGCGTCGTCGGCTGCCCGGTGGTGCCCGCACAGGTATCTTCGGGCATCAGGCGGTTGGTGATGGCGCTCGCATGGCGGGCCACTGACCTGATCATCAAGGACGAGCGCGCGTGAAGGGCCTCCGGACGGCGCAGCACCTGCGGGGCGCTGCATGCAGACGCTGCGCCGGGGGTGAGATGGATCACCGGTGCGTACTGTGTGTGTAAAGGGAGCAAGGCGATGTCCAGGCGACGATTCTTCCAGGAAGCCTATTTCGTGAACAGCATCGACGCGGCTGCCGAGAAGTGGGCCCGGGCCTTCAACGCCGGTCCGTTCTTCGCGGTTCGTCGTCACCAGTGTGTCGAATTCAGCTATCGCGGCACGCGCGATCAGGCCCTGGTGTCCTATGCGTTCGGCTATCTCGGCGATCTCATGATCCAGTTCATCGAACAGCACGATGAGACACCGTCGATCTATCGGGAGATGTTCAGGCGCGGCCAGGAGGGCTTCCATCACACCGCCTTCCTGGTGCACGACTTCGCTGCCGAGCGCCAGCGCATGATCGACCTCGGCTATCCACTCGCATGTGAGCTGTGGGCCGACGATGTCAACGCGGCCTATTTTGATACGCGGGCGCTGAATGGCGGCTTCACCGAGATCCATGGCGATCCGCCGCATATCCTGTCGACCTTCGCGTTGTGGCGCCGGGCGCACGAGTTCCGCAAGGACGACACGCCGGGGATCCTCGAGTGGGAGAGCATGCCGGTGTATGCGCGCGCGCCACTGCTGCCCTTGTAGCGCCGTCGACATCGGTTCGATGCGGTTGGCCGCCCGGCTGATTGCTGCGGCGACATCTTCGATGTCGCACTGGCCGGCAGGTCAGACGCGAAATCGCTCCGGTCCCCCTGCCAGGATATCCGGTGCCAGCATCACGAGCACGGGGCTCGCCCGATTCACCGGCAGATTGAATTCGACATTGCCGATGTTGTCGCTGACGTGAGTCTGCCCGCCCTTGCGCAGCAGCCAGCCGACGCGTTGCGTCCCGTCATCGCGGCGAATGACGCAACGGGTATTCCAGGCATGCGGGGCGATTCCTTGTACGTCCGCATAGAAGAACTCCAGTGAGCCGTTCATGAGCTCGAAACGGTCACGGGTTTCCCATCGCACTGCGGCGAGCCGCTCCGGCTGCGGCACAAAGTAAGGAACGCGCGTCCACTCCGGCGAGCCATCGGGCAGCGGCAGGATGTTCGACTGGGCATCCACGACGCCGATGATCGGCACCTGGACTTCGCCACTCAGCAACTCCGCGGGGCTGATGCGCAATGCCGCGCAACAGGCCGCGAGGATGTCGACGGTCATGCGACGTTCGCCGGTCTCGAGGCGCTGCACCTGCGCCGCGTCGACCCCCAGGCGCGCGGCCACCTGCCTCAAGGTCAACCTTCTCTTCAGACGCACCGCACGCAGCATCTCGGGTTTGAATGTCATTCTGACGAACGCTCCCGCCGCTGGCGACGAGCCTGCGCAGACTCCATGTCGATCTTGTCAAACTAGCCCAGTTTTGCCAATTCAGCAAAAGTTTCTGTTTGCTGCTCTGCAGAGAGTGCTTATGCGTTCCGGCTCGTCGTGCCAAGCTGACACTGCCAGGAGACGCGACTCCCTGCAGGCTGCGCAAGCGGTACCACCGGCGGGGATGCGTCAGGCAGGCGGTGAGGAGGCGGATGGTGATGCAGTCTGGACCGCTGGACGGAAGGGTTGCGATCGTGACCGGTGCTGGCCGCGGAATAGGGCGCGCCATTTCGCTCGCTTTTGCCCGGGCCGGTGCGAAAGTCGTGGTGGCGTCGCGCACGCCGTCGACGGTCGAGGGGGTCGCGCAGGAGATTCGCGCCGATGGCGGCGAAGCGCTCGGCGTTTCCTGTGACGTGGGCCGGCTCGCTGACATCAAGGCCTGTGTTGCGAAGGCCGTGGACACCTACGGCACCGTTCATGTCCTGGTCAACAACGCGCAGGGCTTCGGCACCGAGGCACATCCGCGGCCATCCACGGTTTTCGTCGCCTGCGAGGAAACCAGCGAGGACGAGTGGGAATACACCTTCCGTACCGGCGCCACCGCGTCGCTGCGCTTCATGAAGGAAGTCTTTCCCCACATGAAAAAGCAGCACTACGGGAAGATCATCAACTTCGCGTCGAGTTCGGGGCAGATCGGCTTCGAGGGCAATACCTGCTACAACGTGACGAAGGAAGCCATCCGCGCGCTGACGCGCACTGCCGCGCGCGAGTGGGGCCAGTACGGCATCAACGTCAACTGCATCAATCCCGCGCTCGAGACCCGCGCCTTCGACGCCTGGAAGGCTGCACGTCCGGAATTCGTCGAGGCACTGAAGGAAAAGATTCCGATGCGCCGGCTCGGCGATCCCGAGCAGGACGGCGGCCCGCTGGCAGTGTTCCTGGCGAGTTCAGGCTCTGACTACATCACCGGTTCGACGTTCATGCTCGAAGGAGGTATGCACACGCTGCCCTGAAGATGCCCACGCAGGATCGGAGTTGAAGCCCGCGCTGCAGTGGCCGCGCCGGGTCCCGGAAATTGGGGGATAGTCCAGATGGGAATGCTCGACGGCAAGATCAGCATCGTCACGGGCGGCACCAGCGGCATCGGCCGCGCCGTTGCGGTGGCGTTCGCGAAGGCGGGCGCGAAAGTCGTACTCTGCGGCCGGCGCGAGGATGCTGGCCAGGAGACGGTACAGATGATCCGGGACGCCGGCGGCGAGGGCATGTTCGTGCGCGCCGATGTCTCGAAGAGCACCGAGGTGCAGAACCTGGTCGGGAAGACGGTCGAACGCTACGGCCGGCTCGATGTGGCTTTCAATAACGCCGGCATCGGCGAAGGTACGCCGAAGCTCGCCGAATTGACCGAAGCGGACTACGACCGCAACTTCGACACGAACGTGCGCAGCGTCTTCCTGTGTCTGAAGTATGAGATCCAGCAGATGCTGAAGCAGGGCGGCGGATCGATCATCAACAACGCCTCGGTACAGAGCCATATCGCGCTCGGCTATTCGGCTCACTACACCGCCTGCAAGCACGCCATCATGGGTTACACGCGCGCTGCCGCGGTTGACTACGCGGCGGACAACATCCGCGTCAACGCTGTCGCACCCGGCATCGTGCTGACGCCGATGATGGCGGGCTTCGATCCGAAGGCGCCCGAGGTCGCCACGTTGATGGCGCGCATCCCTGCGGCGCGCGTCATGACGCCGGAAGAACTCGCGCCGACCATCGTATTCATGGCCTCGGACATGGCGCCATACATGCATGGTGCGTCGGTCGCCGTCGATGGCGGCTGGCTGGCACACTGATGGCCCGCATGGTGCCGGCGACCGCCCCGGGTCCGCCGAAGGTCGGGTTCGTCGGCGCGCGCGCGGGCTGTGAGCGGCGTTCGACGGCTCGCTGATCGACAGTACAGTCCATCGATGGCCAACATACTGATCACGGGTTCATCGCGCGGATTCGGCTACGAACTCGCCAGACAGTTCGCTGCGGCCGGCCACCGCGTATTCGCCACCTGCCGTAATCCCGAAACAGCCGACCGGTTGAGAGCCGTTGCTGCGGCCTCCGGCGGCCGTCTCAGCGTGCACCGCATGGACATTGGCGATATGGCCTCGGTGCAGGCCTGCGCTGCCGAGATTGGCGACACGCCGATCGACATCCTGATCAATAACGCGGGTGTGTGGGGTGGGCTCGCCACGCAGGTGTTCGAGAACATGGACTACGACAACTGGGCCTACGAGGTGAACATCACCATGATGGGCCCGTTCCGCGTGCTGCAGACGTTCATGAAGAACGTGCTGGCTTCCGAGCAGCGCAAGATCGTCACAATCACGAGCCAGGTTTCCGCTCACTCGTACCAGAAGGTCATTGGCTACGCCTACGCCTCCGCCAAGGCCGGACTCAATCGTCTCGTCACCGCGCTGGCGCGCGAAATGGCCGACCGGAAAGTGATCATGGTGCTGCTTCACCCAGGCTGGATCCGCACCGAAATGGCCGGTCCCGTGGCCGACATCGATCCGCCGGACGCAGCCAGGATCAACATCGGGCTGATCAACCGGCTCACCATGGAGGACAGCGGCAAGTTCCTCAAGTGGACGGGCGAGATACACGAGTGGTGAATGGCGGGATCTGACCATGTCACGCGGAAGCCATCTGTCCGAGCGTGAGCCCGGTCGGGAGCCGAGGCCGTCGTGCGACGATCCAGTGCGGCATTCATCGTCGACGGGCCAGGATTTCCGGCGATGCATCGTGCACGTGGGTGAGGCCGGTGAGGGCGAGGGATACGTGCGCGGCAGCGGACAGCATGCCCGGCGTGTACATGCACACCGGCGGCCTTGGCAGCACGCGCGGCAGAACGATGACGATACGGCGTGGATCATGCGGCGCCGGGCACAGTGCGACGAGGCGTGGGCCATACCAGCATGGAATAGCGCAATGCCTAGATGAAGCGATGCGGTGCGGCCGTGATGCGTACCCCGCTGTGTGTCGCGGGCGTCGATCTCCGGTCGACATCGTTCACCAGTGTCCTGAATTGGGGGGTCTATTGCCATGAAGAACAGAATGACAGGCCAACAGTCGTTGCACGCCGCCATTCTCGCGGCGTTGGGTATCGCCGCGCTGGGCGTGCTGCCGTCGACCGCCGGCGCGCAGCAGGGCGCCTCCCCGCAGGTGGGGGGTCTCGAGGAAATCGTGGTGACCGCGCGCAAGCGGGAAGAGTCCGTGCAGGACGTACCCGTGACGGTGACCGCGATCACCTCCGCCATGGTCGACCGATACGACCTGACGAGCCTGGAGCGCATCGCGGCCTCCATGCCGCAGCTCAACATCGGTCGTGCGTCCAACGGTTCCGGCGCGCAGATCACGCTGCGCGGTATCGGCTCGCAGTCGACGTCCATCGGCCTGGAACAGTCCACGGCGATCATCGTCGACGGCGTCTACTACGGGCAGGGCCGCGTCATCAATGAAGCCTTCTTCGATCTCGAGCGAGTGGAGATCCTGAAGGGCCCGCAGGCCCTGTACTTCGGCAAGAATGCCACCGCCGGCGTCGTGAACATCGCGACGGCCAGCCCTACGCGTGACTGGCAGTCCATGGCACGCGCCAGCTACGAATTCAATGCGCGCGAACCGCTGCTCGAGGGTTTCATCTCAGGGCCTCTGTCCGACACCGTATCCTTCCGTGTGGCCGCGCGCGCCTCGAAGATGTACGGGGACCTGTTCGAGAACATCGCGGTACCGACGCCGCTCACTACGCTCGACATCGGCAACGGTTTCGCACCTACGACCCGCATGCAGAATCCCAGC
>CAYWMY010000028.1:0-783 GCA_964459405.1 uncultured Steroidobacteraceae bacterium
CCTGCCTCGAGATCGGCCGGTGTCGTGCCGCCCTCACGTGCGAGCAGCCGATCCGAGACCTGCTCCAGCAGGCGAGCGCCGTCGTCGGTCGCCTCGCGGATCGCGGCGAGCGCAGGATCGCCGCGCGTGCGCTCGATGTCGACACGCATCCGGGCGAGGTACTGGCGCAACCGCTGGCCACCATCGCCGGCGAGCTTGCGCGTGACGAGGTCGATGGCCTGAATGCCGTTGGTACCCTCGTAGATGGCGCCCACGCGCACGTCGCGCACGTACTGCTCGACGCCGGAGTCCGTGATGTAGCCGTAGCCGCCGAACACCTGCACGGCGAGATTGGCGACCTCGAGGGCTGTGTCGGTGGCGTAGGCCTTGCAGAGCGGCAGCAGCCACTGCGAGAACGCGAGCGCTCCGGCATCGCCGGCCTCGCCGCGATCGAGCTGTATCGCGGCCTCGTACACGAGTCCGCGCAGCGCACCGGTGCGCGCGCGCATGGTGAGCAGCATGCGCCGCACGTCCGGATGCTGGATGATGGCCGTAGGCTTCTGCTGCGGCGCGCCACCCTGCAGGCGCTCGGCCGCGTAGCGCAGCGCGCGCGCAGTCGCGGCCGCGGCGATGCCCACGCCCTGCACGGCCACCTCGAGACGCATGGTGTTGACCATCGCGAACATGGCCTGCAGCCCGCGCCCCGGCTCGCCGATGTGGATCGCTTCGGCGTCGCGGAACTCGAGCACGCAGGTGGGCGAGGCCTTGAGCCCCATCTTGTGCTCGAGGCGCACGACCTGCATG
>CAYWMY010000028.1:793-15193 GCA_964459405.1 uncultured Steroidobacteraceae bacterium
CGCCACAGAACTTCGGCACCAGGAACAGGGACAGGCCGCGCGTCCCGGCCGGCGCGTCCGGCGTGCGCGCCAGCACCATGTGCAGGATCTGCGGCGCCAGCTCGTGATCGCCGTTGCTGATGAAGACCTTGGTGCCCGTGAGGCGATGGCTGCCATCCGGCTGCGGCACCGCGAGTGTCTGGATGCGGCCCACGTCCGATCCCGCCTGCGGTTCGGAGATCACAATCGTCGCGGCACAGCTGCCGTCGACGAGCCCCGGCACGAACCGCTCGACGATCTCTGTGCTGCCGTGCTCGAGCAGCAGCTTCGCGGCCGCGCGAATGGTCACCGGCAGCATGGAGAAGGCGAGGTTGGCGCCGTTCGTCATCTCGGCGAACGCCGCCTGCAGCACGCGCGGCAGCCCCTGGCCGCCGACCTGCTCCGGCATGTCGAGCCCGAGCCAGCCATCCGCCGCATAGCCTGCATACGCGTCGGCAAATCCCGCCGGATACCGCACGCAGCCATCGACGAGCCGCGCCCCCTCGGCATCGCCCGGCCCGTTGATGGGCGAGAGCACCTGCTCGGCGAAGCGCGCGCCCTGGGTCAGCACGTTGCGGACGGTGTCGACATCCAGGTGCACGAACCCCGGCAGCGACCTGAGCGCATCCGCGCGCAGCACCTCGAGGAGCAGGAACTCGATGTCCGCGAGCGGCGCATGGTAGACGGTACTCATGGGCTGCCGCCCGGACCTTCGGCCTGGCGGGCCAGCCGACGCCGCGCGAGGCCGCCGTTTGCGCGCTGATAGTCACCATGCGTGAGGATGGCCCGCACCAGTTCGTCGGCGCCGCTGGCCGATGAGGCGACCGTGCGCACGACGGGCGGTCGCCAGCCGCCCGGTGCCGCATCGCGCGCGCGGCCGTCGAGCATGCCGCTGAGCACGGCCCACAGCGCGTCGCTGTCCGGGCGATCGGACTTGTTGAGCACGAAGATGTCGGCGATCTCCATGAGGCCTGCCTTTGCCATCTGCACCTCGTCGCCGGATTCCGGTGTCAGCACCACGAGCGTGGTGTCCGCGACCCGCATGATTTCGTACTCGCTCTGTCCGACGCCGACGGTCTCGATCAGGATCGTATCGAAGCCCGCCGCCTCCAGCACCAGGGCCGCATCCGCCACGCCCCGGCTCAGTCCACCCTGCGCGCCGCGGGTCGCCATGCTGCGGATGAACACACCCTCGTCGCCCGCAACCTCGTGCATGCGCAGCCGATCGCCGAGCAGCGCGCCCTGGCTGAAGGGGCTCGAGGGATCCACCGCGATCACCGCCACGCCGAGCCCGCGCCCGCGCAGCGCGCGCACCAGCAGCGCGGTCAGCGTGGACTTGCCCGCGCCGGGCGCCCCGGTGAGGCCGATGCGGTGGGCAGGCCGCGCGGCTGCCGGCACGTCGCGCAGCAGTTCGCGGGCCGTGGCAGCGCCCGATTCGATCGCGGTCAGCGCGCGCGCGATGCTGCGACGGTCCACGGTGATCAGGACCCGGGGGGCTGTGCGGGCCCGCCCCTGGCGGCATCGCGCAGTTCGCGCTTGAGGATCTTGCCGCTCGGGTTCTTGGGCAGCTCTGGCAGCACGATGAAACGCTTGGGGCATTTGAAGCCGGCTAAGTGCTCGTGGCAGAAGGCCGCGAGTCCTGCGTCCGTCGCCGACGCTCCCTCGCGCCAGGATACAGCCGCCGTGACGCGCTCGCCCCACTGCTCGTCGGGCACGCCGAACACCGCTGCCTCGCGCACGGCAGGATGCTGGTAGAGCACGGCCTCCACCTCCTTCGTATAGACGTTCACGCCCCCCGTGACGACCATGTCCTTCTTGCGGTCGACCACGAACAGGTAGCGGTCCTCGTCCAGATAACCGAGGTCGCCGGTGCAGAACCAGTCGCCGCGCAGCGCCTCGCGCGTGAGTTCCGGCTGTCGCCAGTAGCCATTGATGACCGAACGCGAGCGGACCAGGATCTCGCCGACGACACCCGTCGCCACGTCGCGGCCCGTCTCGTCGACGATCCTCACCTCCGCGCCCACGGCCTCACGACCCGCCGAGGCGAGACGCCGGAGCTGTTTCCCGTCGCCGTCCAGAACGTGGTCGCCGCTGACCAGGAACGTGGCCTCCAGCGTCTCGGTCAGGCCATAGCCCTGCGTGAAGCCGCAGCGCAGGCGGCGCAGCGCGCGGTCGAGCACCGCGGGCGGCATCGGCCCGCCGCCGTAGAAGATGAGCCGCAGACTGGCGAGGTCGG
The DNA here is from genome assembly GCA_964459405.1 of uncultured Steroidobacteraceae bacterium. Classification (GTDB taxonomy): domain Bacteria; phylum Pseudomonadota; class Gammaproteobacteria; order Steroidobacterales; family Steroidobacteraceae; genus CAYWMY01. The sequence goes on from CAYWMY010000028.1 coordinate 3,048, forward strand.
ATCCCTCGAGTTCGGGCGAGTTCAGCAGCGCATTGATCATGGTCGGGATCAGCAGCGAGACCGTCGCACGATGCCGGGCCAGCGCCGCGAGCCAGTCCCGCGCCGAGAACTGCGGCAGCACGATCTGCGTGCAGCCCAGCATCATGTAGGTGACCGCCATGAACACCGCGCCCATGTGGTACAGCGGCGTCGCGATCAGGTTGATGTCCAGGGGCTCGCTGCGGTCGGCGATGAGCTGGTTGTAGCCGTTGGCCTCGAGATTGAGGTGCGAGACCATCGCCCCCTTCGGCAGGCCGGTCGTGCCGCTGGTGTAGAAGATGGCGAAACAGTCACGTTCGTTCGCTGGAGAAGTGCGTGCCCGCGGGTCGGCCGCGGCGATCAGCGCCTCGTAGCTGCCAGCCTCGCCCTCCGCCGGCGCACCCAGCACCCGGATGTGCCGGATGCAGGGCAGCAGTGCGCGCAGCTCGTGGCCACGCGATTCCCAGGCCGCGGCCACGATCAGCAACCGGGGCTCCGCGTCGGCGAGGATCTGCCGGGCCTCGGGTGTCGTGAGCCGGTAGTTGAGCGGTACGGCGAGGAGGCCCGCGCGTGCGCAGGCGAAATAGATCTCGAGGTATTCCGGGCAGTTGCCGGCGAGGATCGCGACGCGATCGCCGGCCGTGAGCCCCGTCGCGAGCAGGCCGTTCGACAGCCGGTCGACGCGCGCGTCGAGTTCGGCCCAGGTCTGCCGGCGGTCGCCGTCGACCACGGCGGTCCTGCGCGGGAAGCGCAGCGCGTTGCGACGCAGGATACCGTCGAGGGTCACGCGCCCGTCGCGGGTGCCGCCTGCTCGAGCGCGCCGCCCACGATCCTGAGCAGATCCGCAGTCAGCGTGCCGGGCGGGATGACCGCAGCGACGCCCATCGCCCGCAGTGCCGCGGCATCCTCCGCGGGAATCACGCCGCCACAGAACACGGGGATCGTCAGCCCCCCGGCGCGCATGGCCTCGAGCAGGCGTCGCATCTGCGTCATGTGCTGCCCCGAGAGATAGCTGACGCCGATGCCATCGACGTCCTCCTCGATGGCGGCCTTGACCACTTCCGCGGGGCTGTTGTGCAGCCCGAGGTAGATCACTTCGTAGCCGGCCTCGCGCAGCTTCTGCGCGACCGTGACGATGCCGGTGTCGTGGCAGTCCAGGCCGGTCTTCGCGAGCAGCAGGCGCCGCGGGCTCACGTGGCCCTCCCCTTCCAGCCTTGCGCGCGGCGCATGGCCTCGTGGATCTCACCCATGGTCGCCTTGCGGCGCAGCGCGTGCATGATCACGGGCACCATGTTCTCACCGGACTTCCAGGCCTGCTCGACGCGTTCGAGTCCCTGTGCCCATGCCGCGGCATCGCGGCCGGCGCGGTAGCTCCGCAGATATTCCGCGCGGCGCGCACCCCATTCATCGGCGCGCAGCCGGTGCACGGTGACGGGACGCTCTTCCTGCGGCGGAATCGTGAAGCGGTTGACGCCCACGAGCGTACGGCGGCCGCTGTCGAGGGCCTGCTGGTTGCGGTAGCGCGCGCGGTTGATCTCCGCCTCGAGCCAGCCGGACTTCACGGCGTTCGCCATGCCACCCTCGGCGTCGAGCGCAACGAGACCCCGCCGGATCTCGCGCTCCATGCGGTTGGTCAGATCCTCGAGGTAGTACGAGCCCGCGAGCGGGTCGATGGTCCGGGTCACACCGGTCTCGTAGGCCAGCACCTGCTGGGTGCGCAGCGCGATGCGCGAGGACTCCTCGGTCGGCAGGCCGTGCCCCTCGTCGTAGGAGCACAGGTGGATGGACTGCGCGCCACCGAACACCGCCGCCATGGCTTCAAAGCCCGCGCGCACGATGTTGACCTCGGGCTGCTGGGTCGTCAGCGTGTTGCCGGCCGTCTGCACCGAGAACCGCAGCCTCCAGCATTCCGGATTCTTCGCACCGAAGGCCTCGCGCATGGTGTGCGCGTAGATGCGCCGCATGGCGCGGAACTTGGCGATCTCCTCGAAGAAGTCGATCGAGGCGGACAGGAAGAACGAGGCGCGACGCGGGAACACGTCCGGATCGAGCCCGCGCGCCTGCGCCATGCGGAAGATGTCGAAAGCGTGGCCGAGCGTGAACACCCCGTCCTGCACGGCGTTGACGCCCGTTTCGCGCAGGTTGTAGCCGTTGGTCACCATCCAGTTCAGACGCGGCATGCGCGTCGAGATGAACTCGATGTTGTCGATGCACAGCCGCAGCGTGCCATCGAGCGGGAAGAACTCCGTGATGGTCTGCAGCGGACCGCCGCTCATCTGGAAGAACGGGTCGTTCTGCTGCGTGCCGATCACCTGCCCGAGCGGCACGCCGCGCTCTTCCGCGACGCAGGCGAGCATCGCCAGCGTGACGCTGGAGACCGGGGGCCGGATCGAGAGCGCGTAGGAGACGCGGTCGGGGCCGAAGCCCTCGTACAGCGCCTCCATGTCCTCGAGCGTGCTGATGGCCACACCCGTGACGCCCACCTCGCCTTCCGCGATCGCGGCGTCGGAGTCGAAGCCGTAGGAAGTCGGCAGGTCGATGGTGATGACGAAGCCGTTGGCGCCATTCGCGTGCAGGTAGCGGATGCGCTCGTTGGTCTCCTGCGGCGAACCGAAGCCCACCTGGAAGCGGCGCGTCCAGATGCGCGTGCGGTACATGCCCGGGTAGGGGCCGCGCACGAACGGAAACTCCCCCGGCTGGCCCAGGTCCCGCGCCGCATCGAAGCCGGCGATGTTCCCGGGCCCGTAGACCTCGGCGATGTCGAGACCCGCGTTGGTCTCGAACAGCTGCTGTTCCGCGTCGCGTGCCACCGCCGGCGCGTCTGCTGCGGTATCCGTCACAAGTTCTCCCGGCGGAGCCTGCCGGACCGGCGTCCGGTCACCGCGGCGCCATCGGGCGCCGCGCAGAGAAACGCACACAGACGTCTCTGTTGAATTACTATAGGCTTAAAACAAAATCCGTCAACAGGGGCAGCTTCGGGGGAACGCAGCATGGCCACCAACCGGCAGGACTGGGTCACCACGGCGCGGCAGAGGACCATCGCCGCGATCAGGGAAGGCCGCATGCAGGATGCGCTCGCTGGCGTCGATGCGATCTGGGCGGAGGGACGCCCGATCCACGATTTCTACGGCGACATGTGTGCGACCTTCTGCGATTTCATCGCGGCCGAGCTGGGCGAGGAGGCCGTCGAGCGTGCCTGGCGTTATCTCGGCGAGAAGCTCTGGCGTCCGGTGTTCACCGAGGCCGCCCGCGCGGGCGGGGAGCAGCTCGCCGGGCTGTACGCCATGTTCCTGCGTTCGCACGGCTACGAGTTCCGCGTCGTGGAGGACGAGGAGGGCTTCACCTTCCACCTCGACTACTGCCCGAGCGGACAAAGGCTCATGCAGGAAGGCAAGCTCGCGGGGGACCCGCGCCACGCCATGAACCACGGTGTCAGCAGCAGACCGCACCCGTGGACCTTCAACCGGACCGGCGTACCCTGGTACTGCGGCCACACGGAACTCTGGTTCAACACCATGCCCAAGGAATGGGGTCTGCCGATCATGCGCGCCCGGTATGGCGAGTTCGACAGTCAGGGCCGCGTCACCGGCACGCCCTGCATGACGTTCATTTCGAAGAAGATCCCGAAGCCCTGAACCGTCTTTCGGGGGGAGAGCAGCTGCCATGAGTTTTCGCGTCGGCGTCGATGTGGGTGGAACGTTTACCGACTTCCTGGTCGCGGGTGCCGGCAGGACCGCGCGCGTGTACAAGTCCTCGACCACGCCCGACGACCCGACCATAGGCTTGTTCGACGGCCTGGAGCAGGCCGCGCGCGACGAGGGCCTGTCGCTGGCCGACTTCCTGCAGCAGGTCGACACCATCGTGCACGGCACGACCATCACGACCAACGCCGTGCTCACGAGCACGGGTGCCAGGACCGGCTTCCTCACCACCATGGGGTTCCGCGACGTCCTCAACATGCGGCGCGGCCTCAAGGAACGGCAGTTCGAGAAATACTCGCCGCCGGCGCCGCTGGTGCCGCGGTACCTCGTGCAGGTCGCCGAGGAGCGCTGCAATCTCGACGGCCAGGTGCTGATCCCGCTGAACGAGGACGACGTGCGTGCGGCGGCGAGGCTGTTCCGCGGCGAGGGTGTCGAGGCGGTGGCGGTGTCCTATCTGTGGTCATTCCGCAACCCCGCACACGAGCAGCGCACGCGCGAGATCCTGGAGCAGGAGCTGCCCGGCGTGTATCTCTCGCTGTCGACCGAGATCCTGCCGCAGATCCGCGTGTACGAGCGCCACAGCACCACGGCGCTGAACGCCTATTCGGGGCCGATCCTGAAGCGCTACCTGTCGCGGCTCGAAGGGGAGCTGCAGCGGCGCGGCTACCACGGGCGGCTGCTGATCATGCAGTCGAACGGCGGCGTGATGTCGCCGCAGGTCGCGCAGCGCTTCGCCTCCAACACGCTGCTCTCGGGCCCTGCGGGCGGCCCCGGTGCCGGCGTGTTCTACGGCTCCACGCACGGCTTCGCGAACGTGATCACCGTCGACATGGGCGGCACGTCTTTCGAAGCGGCGCTGATCCGGGGCGGCCGGCCCGCTGTCACGACCGACGGCACCATCGGTGACCACCGCATCGCCTCGCCGATCCTGGACATCCACACGGTCGGTGCGGGCGGCGGCTCCATCGCGCGCATCGAGACGGGTGGCCTGCTGGCGGTAGGCCCCGCGAGCGCCGGTGCGCAGCCCGGGCCCGCCTGCTACCGGCGCGGGGGCAAGCTGCCGACCGTGACGGATGCCGACCTGGTGCTGGGTTACCTCGATGCCGAGGCGTTCCACGGCGGTCAACTGACGCTCGACCTCGAGGCCGCGACCCGCGCGGTCGACGAGCACGTGGCACGACCCCTCGGCATCGACGCCGTGAAGGCCGCCGAGGGCATCTACCAGGTCGTGAACGCCAACATGGCCTCCGCGATCGGCGTCGTGTCCGTGCAGCGCGGCTATGACCCGCGCGAGTTCGTGCTGATCGTCGCGGGTGGCGCCGGTCCGATCCACGCCGGCCCGATCGCCCGCGAGCTCGAGATCCCGCTGGTGATGATCCCGCGCGAATCATCGGTGTTCTGCGCGGCGGGCATGCTGATCTCCGACCTGCAGCACGACTATGTGCGCACTTTCGCGCGCGACATCGAGCGCGTCGAGACCGCCGAGGTAACGAGGCTGTTCCGCGAAATGACGGCATCCGCCACGCGGACGCTGAAGGAGGAAGGTGTCGCCGCGCGCAGCGTGAAGATCAGCTATTCGATGGATCTGCGCTACGTCGGCCAGTTCAACGAGGTCGAGGTCCCCTTCGAGTTCGGCAGAGGACTCACGGCGAAGCTCCTCGACAGCGTGGTCGCGGACTTCCACCAGCGGCACGACAGTCTGTACGGCTATTCGATGAAGGGCACGCCGGTGGAGCTCATCAACCTGCGCGTCACGGCCCGGGGCCTCACGCCGAAGCCGGAGTTCGCGCGCTCGGCGAAGGCCCGCGGCACTGCGGCGCAGGCACTCATCGGCAGACGCCCGGCGTACTTCGACGGCCGGTTCGTGAGGACGCCCGTCTACGACGGACTGAAGCTGCACAACGGCCACCTGGTGAAGGGGCCCGCGATCGTGCAGCAGCCGACCACGACCATCATCGTGCCGCCCGACTACGACCTGAAGTGCGATGAGTTCGACAACTACCTGATGTATCCCAAGGGCCAGAACCCGGGCACCCTCGTGAAGCGGCTGTCCGGGAGGAGCTGAACATGGCACAGCGCAAGACTGCCGGACCCGACCGGATCAAGGTGTCGGTGATCGGTAACCGGCTCGACGCGATCAGCAAGGAAATCGGCCAGACGATGCTGCGCACCTCGCGCTCGCCGATCTTTTCGGAGGCGCGCGATTTCGTCACGGCGATCTTCGACGCCGACTGCCGGCTGGTCGCGCAGACCGCCTACATCCCCGTACTGATGGGTGCGCTGCCCTACGCGCTGCGCAGCATCGCGGGCACCTTCGCGGGCGACATCGAGGACGGCGACGTCTTCATCCTCAACGACCCCTATCGCGGCAACAACCACCCGCCGGACATCACCGTCGCGAAGCCCGTGTTCCACCAGGGCCGGGTCGCGTTCTGGTCGGTGTCCAAAGGGCACCATGCCGATGTCGGCGGCGGCGGCGTCGCCGGCTACAACCCGGCCGCCAAGGTCGTCTGGGAGGAAGGCATCCGCATCCCCCCGGCCAAGCTGTACATCGCGGGCCAGCCGAACCGCGCGCTGTGGGACACGATCCTGCTGAACGTGCACCTGCCGTTCCTGGTCGAGGGCGACCTGCAGTGCCAGGTGGGTGCTGTGACCATCGGCGAGCGCAGCCTCAAGGCGCTGCTCGCGAAGTATGGGCTGCCGACGCTGAACGCGGCCATCGACGCGATCTTCGATGCGTCCGAACAGCAGATGCGCGACGCCATCCGCCGGGTGCCGGACGGTGTCTACACGGCCGAGCGCCTCATGGACCACGACGGCGTGGTCAAGGACCGCATGATTCCCATCCGCGTGACACTGAAGGTGCATCGCGGCTCGATCACCTTCGACTTCACGGGCAGCGCGCCGCAGGCCGCGGGGTACATCAACAGCACGCTGCCCAATACGGCCTCCTCCGCGTATCTCGCGCTGTTCATGTCAGTGGGCTCCGAGATCCGCTTCAACGAGGGCGCGCTGCGTGCGCTCAAGGTGATCGCGCCCGAGGGCACCGTCGTGAATCCGAAGGAGCCCGCCGCTGTGACGGGCTGCACGATCGCCACGGCGCAGGCCATCATCGAGGCCGTGTGGCTCGCACTCGCGCAGGCGGTGCCCGACCGTGTGGATGCCTGCTGGGCGCGCTGGTGCGCGCCGGCCACCATGGGCTTCAACCCGCGCACCGGACGGCCCTTCGGCGATATCCACTTCATGTGCAAGGGCGGCGGCGGCGCTTCGCTGGGCCGCGACGGCTGGAATCATCTCGGCACCGTGGTCTGTGCCGGCGGGCTGCGCGCGCCGGATCCGGAGCTGCACGAACTCGTCGACCCGTTCACGGTGCTGCAGTACGAGTTCTGGCCGGACAGTGCCGGCGCCGGCGAGTGGCGCGGCGGCATGGGCACGATCTATCGCTGGCGCGTGGACACGAACGGCATTCCGGCGGCGAACTTCGGCGGCGGCGTGCGCGACGTGACCGCGCCTTTCGGCCTCGAAGGCGGCAGGTCCGCGCCGCATCACCGCCTGCGTCTGCACAAGGGTGGCGAAGTCATCCAGGTCGATGCCGAGAGCTTCTACGCGCTCGACGAAGGCGACGTGTTCGAGATCCACGAAAGCGGCGGCGGCGGCTATGGCGATCCGTTCAGGCGACCCGTCGCGCAGGTGCGCCAGGACGTGCGCGATGGCCTCGTCTCGGCGGATCGCGCCCGATCCGACTATGGAGTCGTGATCGATCCGCGCACGCTCGAGGTGGACGCGGCGCGGACGCGCTCACTGCGGAAGCGGTAATGCCCGGCACAGAGGCGGTGGGAAACCTGAACGGCTCACATCAGTTCCCCGCCCGCGACGATGATGCTCTGGCCGGTCACGGCTTCCGCGCCGGGTGAACACAGCCACAGCACGGTGTTGGCGATCTCGCCGACCGTGATCAGGCGCCCCTGGGGGTTGTGGCCGGTCAGCACGGCGAGCGCCTCCGTACGCGACCGGCCCGTCGTGGTGACGATGTTCGTGACGGCGTTCTCGACCATCTCGGTGTCGGTGTAGCCGGGGCAGACCGCGTTTACGGTGATGTTGCGGCGCGCGGCCTCGCGTGCCACGGAGCGCGTCAGACCGATGAGGCCGTGCTTTGCCGCGCAGTAGGCCGCGGCGTAGGCATAGCCCGTGAGTCCCGCGGTACTCGCGATGTTGACGATGCGGCCGTAGTTGCGCGCCAGCATGCCCGGCACCACCTCGCGCATCGCCACGCGCGGCCCGGTCATGTTGAGCGCCAGCATCCACTGCCAGGCCTCGTCCGTGCTGCGATGGAACGGCTCGCTGGCCGCGGCACCCGCGTTGTTGATCAGGATGTCCACGGGGCCCAGCGTCATGACGGCCTCGGCGATCCCGCTGCGCAGCGCCGCGGCGTCCATCACGTCGGCGCAGACCACATGGTGCGAGCCTGAAAGAGTGGCCGCCACCTGCTCCAGGCGGCCGCGGTCACGGCCCAGCAGCGTGACGCCCGCGCCGACTCCGGCGAGTGCGGCGACGATGGCGGCACCGGTGCCTCTGCCGGCACCGGTCACGAAAGCATGGCGCCCGGACAGCGCTCCGGGGATCATCGCCGGGCTCCGGTGGCGAGAGGCGTGCTGCGCATGATCGTTCGCGGGCTGACGGTGCTCATGATGCTTCAAGACTAGCGCAATGGAACGGCAAAGCAACCGCGCGTGCGCGCCGCCCGCGAGTTATTTTAGGCTTGAAACAGTTGCCCCCGCGATGATATCGTCGCGCCATGGAACGACCAGTGGACCAGGCTGCGGCCTTCCGCGACAGGCTCGGCGGTGCCCCGCACAGCAAGCGCTCGCTGCGGCTGTGGCTGCGGCTGCTCAGCTGCACCATGATCATCGAGAAGCGCGTGCGCGCGCGCTTCGACGCCGAGTTCGGCACCACGCTGCCGCGCTTCGATGCGCTCTCGGCACTCGAGCGCAACCCCGACGGGCTGACCATGGGCCAGCTCTCGAATTTCATGATGGTTTCCAACGGCAACGTCACGGCCGTCGTCAACCGCCTGCTCGAGGATGGCTGGGTCGTCCGTACGTCCGGCGCGTCGGACCGGCGCGTCGCGACCGTGCGCCTGACCCGCAAGGGGCGCCACGCCTTCGCGAAGATGGCCAGAGCGCACGAGCAATGGGTCGATCGCATGTTCGCCGGCCTGTCCGACGGGCGCATCGACGAACTCACGAACCGGCTGGGGGAGCTGCGCATGTCGATCGAGGCAAACCAGCACGTCTGAGGCGCTCCCGCGGCGATACGCCGCCGCCCGCCGGGTCGTTCATCACTGTGGAGCGATCGCATGAATGCGCTGGCCGAGATTCCGTACGGCTGCTACTGGTCGACGCCTTTCGCGCGCTGGCAGGGCGCGCTGTCACGGCTGCACAGCCTGAAACTCGCGGCACAGGTCGCCAAGGCCGAGCTCGCCGCGCGCGGGCTCGAGCCGGGAATCTTCGATTTCGGCGTGCTCGGCATGACGCGCCCCGAGCGGGGCAGCTTCTACGGTCTGCCGTGGCTCATGTCGCTGGCCGGCGCCGGCGCCGTCGCGGGCCCCACGGTCGCGCAGGCCTGCGCGACCAGCGCGCGTGCGCTCGCGACCGCCGCACGCGAGGTCGCCGCGGGTGGGGCCACGTGCGCGCTCGCCCTCGCCTGCGACCGGACATCCAACGGCCCGCACCTCTACTATCCGGATCCGGGTGGCAGCGGCGGCACCGGCGAAGCCGAGGACTTCATCCTCGACAACATGGCCCGTGACCCCTTCGGCGGCCATTCCATGGCCCAGACCGCCGAGAACGTCGCACGGAAGTTCAGCATCAGCCTCGCCGAGCAGCACGAGCTGGTGCTGCGGCGCGAGGAGCAGTACCGCGCGGCGCTCGCGCAGGAACGCGCCTTCCAGAAGCGCTACATGCAGCTGCCGTTCGCGGTGCCGGACGCGCGTTTCCGGAAGACCGTGGCGATGCTCGACGGCGATGACGGCGTCCGCTTCTCGACGGCCGAGGGCCTCGCAGCGCTGAAGCCCGTGATCGAGGGCGGCACCGTGACCTTCGGCGCGCAGACCCACCCTGCCGACGGCAACGCCGCCATCGTGGTGACGGACGCCGCGCGCGCGCGCGGGCTCGCACGCGACGCGGGGATCCGCATCGGCATCCTGGGCTTCGGCATTGCGCGCGCCGCGCTTGCGTTCATGCCCGAAGCGCCCATCGAGGCCGCCGGGCGCGCGCTCGCCGCCGCCGGCCTCGCCATCCGGGACCTCGCCGCGATCAACACCCACAATCCCTTCGCGGTCAACGATCTCGCGTTCGCGAAAGCCACGGGTGCCGACGCGGAGCGCATGAACAACTACGGGTCCTCGCTCGTATACGGACACCCGAACGCTCCGACCGGCATGCGCTCGATGATCGAGTTGATCGAGGAACTCGTGCTGCGCGGCGGTGGCGTCGGGCTGTTCGTGGGCTGCGCGGCCGGCGATTCCGCCATGGCCGTGCTGCTGCGCGTGGACAGCCGCGCCTGAATTCAGATCTTCGGTATGACCTTATCCGCGAAGCGGCGCAGCACCTTGTGGGAGCCGGCCTCGTCCTGCGACGTGATGAAGATCGAGGTCTCCGTGATGCCGGCCTCCTCCAGCTCGCGCGCCTTGTTCACGCAGTCCTGCGGCGTGCCGGCGATGCAGCACTTCATGGCGACCTCGTCCGGAATCAACTGCCGGTGACGCGCCGTGAGGTCGAGGTGCTCATAGAACCTGTAGGACTCGGACACGGCCTTGACGACGTCGGCGTGCGCCACGCCCAGCGTGTCCGGCAGCCACGGTTTGCGCGCGATGTTGCGCGCCGCCGTGGGACGCACCTTGTCGAGCGCGCGCCCGCGGTCGTCGTCGATGGCCGCATCGATGGCGGCGATGAAGCGGAAATCATCGAGGCTCCGTCCTGTCTTCGCGGCGCCCCTGCGTACGGCTGCCACCGTGGCGCGCACGCCCTCGGCGTTACCCCCCATGTGGCCATCGACGATCACGCCGTCGCAGAACTCCCCCGCGGCCTCGGCCGACTTCGGCCCCATCGCCGCGAGCTGCAGCGGCACCTTGCCCCAGCGGTCCGCACCGACCAGGCGTACGCGGTCGACTCGACCCCATGTCTGCTTCTCGAGTTCATCACCAGGCCGCAGCGCGTCGACCTCCCTCCCATCCAGCAGCGCGCGCATGAACTCCATGCGCTGCCGGATCTCGGGCAGCCGCGCGGGTGACAGCCCGGCCGTGCGCACGGCCGAATCGCCGGCACCGACCCCGAGCACCGCGCGACCCTGGCTCAGCATGTTGAGCGTCATGATGGCGTTGGCGGTCACGGCCGGGTGCCGCGTGACCGTGTTGGTCACTCCGGTGCCGAGCCGCACGCGCTTCGTGGCCACCGCGCACGCGGCGAGCGTGACCCACACGTCGTTCCAGATCATCTGCGAGTCGCCGACGTACACGGTCTCGAATCCACAATCCTCCGCCGTCTGCGCCAGCCGTATGACCGGCTCGACGTCGCTGCCGGAATGCGGCCACACCATGCAACTGAATTTCATGTTCGCCCCCCTTCGAAGAACCCGGTTCATCCCGTGCGGCTGAAATCAGGCGGCCGCCCCGCCAGGAACGCCTCGATGCCCTCACGCGCCGCCTCCGTGCAGGCGCTCTCACCGAAGGCGCGATAGCCGGCCTCGAGCGCCTCCTGCAGATTCGGCGCGGCGGCTGCGGCGAGGATGGCGCGGTCCATGATCGCGAGCACCGCGGCACTCAACGGCCGGCCGTCCGCGGCCCGGGGTTCGATGGCCGGCAGCGCGGCCAGGCAGGCCGGCGCATCGGGAATCGTGGCGGTCCCGGCCGCGAGTTCCCGCACCCGCGCCAATGCGCGCGGCAGCAGCTCCGCCGGCTCCACGCAGGCATCGATGATACCGATCTCGGCAGCCCGGTCCGTCGTGATGCGCTGACCGGTACGCAGCATGGCGTGCAGGGTCGCCGCAGCCTGCGGCCAGCGCCGGTATGGGACGACCATCGCACCGATGCCGGGCACGATCCCCAGCGTGATCTCGGGGAACTGCAGCGTGGCGCCGCGCACAGCCACGAGCCCGTGCGCGCGCATCGCGAGCTCGAGACCGCCACCCAGCGCCATGCCGTTCAGCGCGGCCACGACGGGCTTCTGCATGCGATCGAGGTGCACGAGCACGCGCGAGCACGCGCGCGCGTACTCGGCGGCCGCGGCGGCATCGCCGAGCAGGGCCGGGAAGCGCCCGATGTCGGCGCCCGCCGAGAAAGCGCGCGGCCCGTAACCCGTGATCACAAAGCCCGCAATGGCCGGATCCTCTTCCACCTCCCGGATGGCGGCCAGGAGCTCGTCGTTGAGA
>CAYWMY010000029.1:0-15001 GCA_964459405.1 uncultured Steroidobacteraceae bacterium
TCGAGATCGACGTCGTGGACCAGGAGGCGATGGCGGCCTCCGGCATCGCGGAGCCGCTGCCGGCGGAGCGCCGCGGCACACCCGGCAGCCTGACGTTCGTCGACTGTGGCGAGGCCATGCCGAGCTACGGCGTGTCGATCCGCGATGCGCAGGGCAACGAAGTGCCCGATCGTCACTGTGGCCACATCCTGCTGCGCGGCCCCAGCGTCATGAAGGGATACTTCATGAACGAGGAAGCCACGCGCGAGGTGATGTCCGCGGACGGGTGGATGAACACCGGCGACATCGGCTACCGGGTCGGTTCGCGGATCTTCGTGACCGCGCGCCACAAGGACGTGATCATCATCAACGGCCGCAACATCTGGCCCCAGGATCTCGAGTACCTGGCCGAGAAGATCGAAGGCGTGAAGTACGGCCACGTGTCCGCGTTCGCGGCGCCCGGGCCGGACGGTGCCGACATGGCGGTGCTCGTGACCGAGACGCGCGAAACGAATCCGGCCGCGCTGAGCCGCCTCGCGGGCGACATCCGTGCCGCGATCCAGGCGAGTTTCGGCATTCCGGCCCACGTCGACCTCGTGCCCAGCGGCACGCTGCCTCGAACCTCGTCGGGCAAGCTGTCGCGCTCGCAGACGCGCCAGGCCTTCATGGCCCGTCAGTCCTGCAGCCCTGCGGCGGATACCACGGACGTCGCGCTCGAAGCGAATGGCTGAGGCACCGGTGGGCCGACCGCCGGCGGCGGCCGGGCCCATCGTGCTGACGGGCGCGACCGGGTTCGTCGGACGGCGGCTGCAGAAGACCCTGCTGGACGCGGGCTTTGCGGTGCGGGCCGTGCTGCGGCCGCATTCGCGGCATGCGCGCCAGATCCTGCCCGGCTGCGAGGCCGTCTTCGCCGACCTTGCCGACGTTGCCGCGCTCGCCAGCGTCGTTGCCGACGCGTCGGCCGTCATCTACTGCGCCGGAAGTGTGCGGGGCCGCGTGGCGGACGATTTCCGGCCCGCCAACGTGCATGGTGTGCGCCATGTCGCCGCCGCACTCATGGACCGTGAGCGGCCGGTGCCGCTGCTGCTGGTCTCATCGCTGGCCGCGAGCCGTCCGGAGATCTCGGATTACGCGCGCACCAAAGCCGAGGGAGAGCAGGTCCTGCGGCAGTGGCCCGCGCTGCCCTGGACGATCCTGCGACCACCGGCCCTGTACGGACCCGGCGATGTCGAGATGAGGTCGATCCTCGAACTGCTGCGACGCGGATTCGCCCCCGTGACGGGTCCGCGCCACCAGCGGATCTCGCTGCTGCACGTCGACGACTTCGCGACGGCGGTGCTGGCCTGGCTCGCCCGTGCGGATGCGTGCCGGCACCGCTGCTTCGAACTGCACGACGGTGCGCCGGGCGGTTACGACTGGCCCGGCCTGGGTCGCGCCGTCGCCGTACGCGAGGTGCGGCTGCTGCCGGTGCCGGCGGTCGTGCTGCGGACTGCCGCGATGCTCAACTGGCTGTTATCTTTCGCACTCCGCTACGCCCCCATGCTGACCCCGGGCAAGGCGCGTGAGCTGCGGCAGGAATCCTGGGTGGCCGACAACCTCGCGTTCGAGGAAGCCACCGGCTGGAAGCCCGCGATCCAGCTGGCCGAGGGAGCCGCGCGGCTGTTCGACGGGTCCGTCCGCGATTGAGAAAGGCAGGCACCGCATCCATGTCCGATCCCGACCATGTCCAGCAGGAGACGGAGCGCACGCTCCTCGACCTGCTGCGCGCCCAGACGAAGGAGCCGATCACGCTCGATGCGACGACGGATTTCATTTCCAGCCTCGGCCTGGAATCCATCCAGGTGATGTCATTCGTCATGGAGGTCGAGGAACACTTCGACGTCGCCATCGACCTCGACACGCTCTCGGGCGTGCGCACGCTGCGGGACCTGGCCGCGGCGGTGGAACGCGTGCGCGGGCAGCAGCGCCGATGAGCACGAAGCTCCTCGACAAGTTCACGGCGGTCGCCGCGCTGCGCGACGGCGTGCTGGCCGCGGGTCGCAATCCGACGTCGATGGTCATCGACGAGATCCTCTCGCCCACCGAGGGCATCATCGAGGGACGGCGGACGATCCTCGCGGGGACCAACAACTATCTCGGCCTGACGCTCGATCCCGACTGTGTCGCGGCGGGCCAGGCGGCCCTCGCGCATTACGGCACCGGCACGACCGGCTCGCGCATGGCGAACGGCAGCTTCGCTTCGCACCTCGCGCTGGAGCGGGACCTCGCCGACTTCTACGGGCAGGCGTACGGCATGGTGTTCACCACGGGCTACAGCGCCAACCTCGGCATGCTGACGGCGCTGCTCGGCAGCGACGACGCGGTGCTGCTCGACGGCGATGCCCACGCGAGCCTCTACGACGGCTGCCGCATGAGCGGTGCCAGCATCTATCGCTTCCGCCACAACGATCCGGCCAGCCTCGAGGCCCGCCTGCGGCGTCTGGGCGACAAGGCGGGCCGCACCCTGGTGGTCGTCGAGGGACTCTACAGCGTGCTCGGCGATGTGGCGCCGCTTCGTGAGATCTGCGCAATCAAGCGCGCCTTCGGCGCCGTGCTGCTGGTCGACGAGGCGCATTCGCTCGGCGTCTTCGGCGAGACCGGCCGCGGCGTGGCCGAGGCGCAGGGCGTCGCGGACGAGGTGGATTTCACGGTCGGCACCTTCAGCAAGAGCCTCGGCGCCACGGGCGGCTTCTGCGTCAGCAACAATCCCGTGCTGCCGCTGGTGCGCTATACGAGCCGTCCGTACATCTTCACGGCATCGGCCAGCCCTTCGGTCATCGCGACCACGCGTGCGGCGCTGCGCGCGCTGCGCGAGCGGCCGGAGCTGCGGCGCAGGCTGTGGGAGAACGCGCGGCGGCTGCATGCTGCGCTGGCGGCAATGGGCCTCGAACTCGGCGCACCGGCGAGCCCGGTCATCGCCGTGCGCTTCCAGGAACGCGAGGAAGCGCTGCGCTGCTGGAACGGACTCATCGAGGCCGGCATCTACACCAACCTCATGATGCCGCCCGCGTCCCCCGACAACACCAGCCTGCTGCGCGTCAGCGTCAGCGCCGCACACACCGCGGAGCAGGTGGACCGCATCATCGAGTCCTTCCGCGGCATCATCGCGGCACCGCGCGCGGTCGCCGGCGGCTGAGCGTTCAGGCCGGCGGCAGCGGTCGCTGATCGCGGTGCCGCCAGCGGACCATCCACACCATGCCCGCGAATGGCAGCGCCGCGGCGATGCAGGTGGCGATGCCGGCACCCTCGAGCCCCATCAGGCGCGTCAGCACGAAGAACAGCACCACGTACAGCGCCGCGGCGACCCCGTGCAGCTTGAGCACGGCGCCGGCCTGGCCGATGGCGTAGCTCGCCGCACGCAGCGGCGAGGCCGCGAGCTCGAAAGTACCCGCGAGCAGCATCAGCGTCAGCAGCGGCGCCGCCGCCGTGAAGTCCGGGCCGGCGAAGCTGCCCAGCAGTCTGCCGCCGCCGAACAGGGCCACTACGACCAGCACGAGACCGGCCGCGCCGCACAGCGCCGCGGTGCGCAGCGCGATCGGCCCGAAATCGCCGTGCTGCCGGTTCCAGCTGCGCGTCAGATCGAGGAACACGACCTGCCGAATCAGGGTCGCGGGCCTGGCGAGCAACCCCGAGATCTCGCGCGCGAGCCGGAACAGTCCGGCACCCGTGAGCCCGAGCAGGTAGCCCGCGAGCAGCGTCGAGACGTGTTTCTGCAGCAGGTCGACGCTCGACTGCCAGTAGGTCACCCAGAGGAACTGGCGCAGCCCGGCAAACTGGTGGAAGTCCGGCTTTACGCCAGAGGACTGACGCGGCACAGCACCGATGTGCTGCCGGTACTCGCGGAAGCCGCGCCAGTTGAGATAGAGGTTCTCGACCAGATAGGCGAGCCCCCAGACGGCGACATAGCCGGCCAGCGTGCCGTTCAGCACCCACAGCAGCAGCACGCCGGCGATGCGCACCACCGGGCCCAGCATCATCTGTGTGCCCAGCGCGTCGAAGCGGTCGTAGAGTCTGAGGATGCCGCGTGCCGTGCCGTTGCCGGTCGCGAGCAGCGTCAGGCTGTAGACCATCAGCATGCCGATCTGCATGCGGTTGAGTCCCAGCGTCGGGCCCAATGCCGGGGCGGCGAGCACCGCCAGCACCGTGCCCAGGCGACTCGAGCGCGAATCGACCCAGAGGCACAGCCGTGTGAGGTGCGACAGGCGATCCTTGTCGCCGGAATCGTGCAGCGGCACGCCATAGCGCACCATCGCCTCGAAGGGCTGGAAGTTCAGCAGCCCGCGCAGGACCAGCACGTAGGCGTGCACCAGCACCACGATGCCGAACTCGGCCGGACCGAGCGCGCGGGCCGTCAGCGCCGTGGCCGCGAAAGCCAGCAGCGCCACGATGCCGCGCGCCCGGATCAGCACGCCGAAGTTGCCCAGGATGCGGCGCATGGCCGCGCCGGCGTGGACGTTCTTGTCTTCAGCTCCGTTCAAGAAAGACCGCCTCCGCATGCGTGCCGGACCCGGTCACGCGGTGCCGGCATCAACG
Organism: uncultured Steroidobacteraceae bacterium; assembly: GCA_964459405.1. Lineage (GTDB taxonomy): Bacteria > Pseudomonadota > Gammaproteobacteria > Steroidobacterales > Steroidobacteraceae > CAYWMY01. The sequence goes on from CAYWMY010000029.1 coordinate 4,552, forward strand.
GAATGCGCCCTGTCGGTACAGACGCCAGACCAGCGGCAGCGCGAACAGGAACGGATGGCGCCGCTGACGTGCCGTCACCTCGACGCGCACGCCCGAGTGGCGCTCGATCTTCCAGAGAATGTAATCGAGCGGCGCCTCGAACATGGTCGCGGCCTTCGCGAGCCGGGCCGCCGACAACAGCTTGCCCTGCACGCGGCGCAGCCACCACGAGAACCGCGACCGCAGCGGGATCCCGTGCCCGGCCCGCGGGCCGGCGGACACGAGTGGAGCGACCAGCTGCGCGAGCGCCGCGTAGTAGTCCGGCTCGGCGTCGACGAGGCTCTGCGCGTAGCCCGGCCGCTCCGCGCGCAGCTCACAGCGATAGGTCGCGGCGAAGCCGCGCACCCACAGCTGCGCGGGTGCGTCATCCCGGGTCAGCAACGGCGTCACGCGCCGCACGAAAGTCTGCGCGGCGCAGGCCAGAGCCGCGACGACGCGCGCACGGGTCGGCGCATCGCGGCAGTAGAGCAGCGTCACGGGCTGGGCGAAACGCGCCCAGAAATACGAATGGAAGTCCTGAGACATCGCCGCCTCGAAACGCGCGAGGCGCAACACCGCGCACTTGGCACGCGCAGCGCCAGCGCCCTCTCCCGAGGTGAGCTGATACACGTTCGGTGGCAGCAGGCGGCACAACCGCGCCTGCCAGCGCGGCATGGCCGAGTAGTCGGCGACGAGCGCGTAGAGATCGATCAGCGTGTCGCGCTTGCCGCGCGTCCAGGAGCCATACACCAGCACCGCGTCCAGCGACGTGCCGAACCGCAGGCGCAGCATCTCCAGCAGGCCTGCGATCCCCGCATCGTCGCATGCCGCATCGCGTGTGATCCGCGATTCGAGGAAGGCCCGCAGCGCGCGCTCGTCGGCCGCGGGGTCACCCGGCACGGTAGGCTCCCCGGGTACCCGAGAAGGTGCGGTATGCGCGTGGATAAAGCCGCTCGGCACCGGCGCTGTCCTCGAGCCAGGATACAAGGGGGCCGTGGCGCCAGCGCGAAACCAGGCCCTGCACGAGCCGCACGATCAGGACGACCATGCTGATCGCGGTCCAGGCCGCGACCGCCACGAAACCGAGATCCGGCCGCCCGGCGAGCAGGGAGAGGGTCAGGATGATCAGCATGGGATTGCGACGCGCCGTCACCAGCCGGAATACCGCGTCGAAGGGCCGCCACGAGAACACGTCGCAACCCAGCAGCTGCTCGAAGATGCCCTCGACGATCCGTCCCCCCACATAGCCCACGAGGATGATGATGGACCAGTCCACGCGCCCGAGCTCCAGCACGGGATTGAACGGCGGCAGCGACGCACCCCACAGCAGGTACCAGAACGGCGGATGAACGATGTCCATGCCGTGATCGAGGATGTGTCCGATCCGGCTCGACCGGACGGTCACGCGCGCGAGCTTGCCATCGACGGTGTCGAGGTAAGTCATGAACCAGCCGGCGGCGAGCCCCGCGGCGTACTGGCCGCGGTCGAACAGCACCGCCGCGGCCAGCATCAGCAGCACGCCGAGCCCCGTGACGGCGTTGGGCGGAACGCCGAGCGAGCTGCAGACGCGCACGCCCCAGCGGGCGGGCCGGGGCCAGAGCCACTTGGTGACGAGGTCGGTGACCCCCTTGTAGGCATTGCCGTACAGCAGCGACTCGAGCGCGTGCTTTCGCGATCCGGCGAGCGGCTCGAGCAGCGGCGCCTCGACACGTCGCAGCGTGGCGTCGAAACGGGCGAGTTCCCCGGTCGTGATCTCGGCGACCTCGGGCGGGCGCGTGGGGGTCTCGCCCAGAAGATACGCGCGGACCGCCGCCGGTGATGCCTTGCCGACCAGGGCCGCGGCGGGCCTGCCGTCCACGGCGCAACGCAGCACCGTATCCGGCCTCGAGAGCAGCGCCTTGAGCGTGCGCACCTCGAACAGGTAATCCGCGCGCAGCATCAGCACCGGCTCCAGAGCGGGGGCGCCTGCGGCACCGTCGCGCAACGACAGACCGGGAACCTGTGCCACCTGTCGCCGCAGGCGCTCGCGGGAGCTCAGTCCCCACAGCTTCACAGGGGAATCCGCTAACAGTTCGACCTGGATCATGTACCGGGAATCGTTGGCGTCAGGGAGAGTGGTCTGGCAGGCTTCAGCAGCGTGTCCGGGAGTCGCAGGACTCATGCGCCATCCCGGGACGGGCTCCTGCCGCCGGTATCTTTCGGGGCGCAAGTGTAGGTGGCCCGCAGGACCGCCGTAAACCGCCGGGAGCAGGCCCCGAGACATGCGTTTCGTTCACCTGACGGATCCACACCTGACTTCGCTGCAGGACTGGCGGCCCCCGGCCCTGCCGGGCAAGCGCTGGTCCGGCTACCTGTCGTGGCGCAGAAAGCGCTGCCGGCAGCTGCGTCGCGAGATGCTCGACCGGCTGGTCGCGGCCGCCCGCGAAGAGGACCCGGCACTGTTCGCGATCACCGGCGATCTCGCCCACATCGGCCTGCCACAGGAAATCCGGCGGGCGCGGGACTGGCTCGTGCAGCTGGGGCCGCCCGAACGCGTGCTGCTGGTACCGGGCAATCACGATGTCTACGCGCGCGATTCCTGGCCGGCCATCGCCAGGCACTGGTCGGACTACCTGCAGCTCACGGCCCCCGCGGGGACCGGCGATGGCCGCGACGCCTATCCGATCCTGCGCGAGATCGACGGTGTCGCATTCGTCGGGGTCTCCTCCGCGCTGCCGACGGCACCGCTGCTGGCGACGGGCCGGCTGGGCGCGGCTCAGCAGGGCAGGCTTCGCGACGTCCTGGGCGAGGTGCGCCGGCGCGGGGCGTTCGCCTGCCTGCTGATCCATCACCCCCCGGTCACGGGGCTCACGCACTGGCGCAAGCGGCTCGCCGATTCGGGCGTACTCGAGCAACTCCTGCGCCGCGAGCGGGTGCCGATCGCGCTGCACGGTCACCTGCACTGCGATCTGCGCGCCCTGCGCGGCGACACCCGGATCTACGGCACGGCGCCAGCGTCGAGCGTCATCACCGCGACACCCGCCTCGTATCGCGTGATCGACGTCGAGCGGGAAGCCGGCGGCTGGCGCGTGACGATGACCCTGAAGCGGCACGATGCGGCATCCGGCGGCTTCACCCCCGTCGACCACGAGAGCTGGCTGGCCATGCCGGGGCCGGGCTGAACGCTTACCAGACGCGAGCGACCCGCACGGTGGCGACGATCGTGAGCAGCAGCTCCGGGGTGGTCGCGGCCAGCACCGGGTGCAGCTCGTAGAGCGTGCCCAGCTGCAGCGTGATCTGGTCGGCAAGGTAGAACAGGATGCCGATTGCGCCACCGACCGCGATGCGCTGGGCGATCGGTGTGTGGCGCGGCGATCCCACCATGAACGGCACGGCGAGCAGCGCCATGGCGACGATGCCGAACGGAATGCTGACCAGCTGCCAGAAGGCCAGCCGCAGCTCGTGCGTGTTGAGGCGGTTCCGCTCGAGACTGCGGATGTAACGGGACAGCTCGGCGGGCGCCAGCGTGCTGGTCGGCTGCGCGAGGCTCTCGAGCTGCGCGGCCGAGAGCTGCGTGTCCCACACGCGCGTCGGCGTCTCGGTCGACGTCGAATGCCGCTCGCGCACGTCGAGTTCCGTCACCTCGTGCAGCATCCACTGGTGAACGCTCACGATGTCGGCGCGGCGCGCGCGGATCAGCTTCACCAGCCGATGCCGATCGTCGAGCTCGTAGATCTCGATGCCGGTCGGCACGCGGCCCATTTCCATGGTGTTGACACGCAGCAGCGAACGGCCGGCACGCGTCCAGAAGGCGTGATCGGACTCGTCGACCTGGGTCTGGTGGATACGGTCGCGCAGCACCAGCGCCTCGCGCTCCCATACCGGGATCCCGTAGGTCTGCACCAGGAACGCCCCGACGACCAGCATCAGCGCGACCAGCACCGCCGGGCGTGTGATGTCGGCGGGCGAGCGGCCGACGGCCCGCGCCGCGATGATCTCGCGGCTGTTCGCGAGCGCGCCCAGGCCGGTCAGCGCGCCCAGCAGGGCGATGACCGGCAGGATGCTGATGATCTGGCGCGGCAGCGTGAGCCCCACGACGCGGATCGCAGCCCCCGTCGTGAAATCGCCCTTGCCGACGTCCTCGAGCTGCTCGGCCAGGCCCAGGAAGCTGAACAGGCCACCGAGCAGCAGCAGCACCGGCAGGATGCCGACCCAGTAGGCACGCGCGATGTAGCGATCAAGCCGCCCCATCAGCCGCCTCATCAGCCACCCCCCCGGCGCCGCAGCAGCCACCAGCGCCACGGCAGGTAGCAGGCCACGGCCACGATACCCAGCGTTGCCGGCACCCACACAATGCTGTCGACGGTCCCCTGCTCCACCCAGGTCCGCACCACGTTCAGCAGGTTGAAGTACAGCGCGTAAGCCGCCATGGCCAGCAGCATGCGGGCGAAACGCCCCTTGCGCGGCCGCGTGTGACTGAGCGGCACGGCCAGCAGCGTCAGCAGCAGCGTGGAGAACGGGGTCGAGATGCGCCACTGGAATTCGGCGCGCTCCTTTGCGTCACCGTCGCGGTCGAGCTCGAAGGTCGGAATGATCTTGGGCCGGTTGCGCAGCGCCTCGGGCTGCCGGGCCGGCAGCCGGATGGAGAATCGGCCGAACTGGCCGAACAGGTTGCGGCCGCCCGCCGTGCGCTTGAAGACGTGCGCACCGTCGACCGACAGCTCATGGTGCGTCGGTGTGACGAACTGCACGAATCGACCGGAGTCGCCGGAGATGACCTCGAGACCCTCGTCGTCGGCGCTGCGGATGAACACCCCGGAGAGGCGGTCGGTCGAACCCTTCATGGATTCGACGAACACCGTGCGGCCACTGCGTTCGTAGGAATAGAAGCGCCCGCCGCGGATGCGGTCGATCTCCGAATTCACTTCGGCCTCGGCGCGCATCTGGTACATCGCCGTGTAGACCATGGGCCGGATCAGGATCGACAGCAGGCCGACGAGCAGCGCGAGCGGGATGGCCACCTGCAGCAGCGGCGCCAGGATCTGCAGCTGGCCGATGCCGCCCGCGCGCAGCGCATCCATCTCCGAGTCCTGGTACAGCCGGCCGATGCCCAGCACGACGCCGACGTACAGCGCGATCGGCAGCAGCACCTCCAGAGCGATCACGGTCTTGTACCCGGTCAGCAGCACGACCTGCTGCGGCCCCAGCAGGCCCTGCCCCGCGTCCGAGAGAAAGATGCTCAGGCTGTAGGTCATGAAGATCACGACGAGCAGCGCCACGACGCCGGCGAAGGGACTCACGACCTCCCGGATGAGATAGCGCCGGATGATCATGCCGGCGTGCCTCGCCGGACCTGGCGGTGCGGCGCAGGGCCCGGGCGGCCTTCCTGGACCGTGTCCCCTGAGGTCGCGGTCCATCGTTGGCGCGGGCCCCGACCTGTTATCATCCCCGCCACAGGCCGGCGTGGTGCTCGGCGCCGGATGTCCGGATGATACGCAACGCGGCGATACGGTTCTGGATGGTCGGGCTCCTGGCGGTGCCGCTGCTCGCCAGCGCGGCCGACAGCAAGCTTTCGCTGCCGAAGGACCGGCCCATCATCGTGCGCGCGGATTCCGTCTCCAGCGATCCCGAGCGGGACCTGACGATCTTCAGCGGCAACTTCGAGGTCGAGGGTACGGACTGGCCCATCAAGGCCGATCTCGCGCAGGTCTTCGGGCCGATCGAGAACCCGACCCGCGTCGTCGTGAGCGGCAAGCCCGCGCGGATCTGGCTGCGCTACAAGGGTGTCGATCGCGAGATCGCGGCCGAGGCCAATGAAATCGAGTTCCAGCGCAAGCCCGACATCGTGAAGCTGCGCGGCGGCGCGAAACTGGTGCGCAGTGGCCGCATGACCCTCGAAGGCGATCATTTCGAGTACGACGTCACGGCCGGCAAGATCATCAAGAGCGGGCCCGTGCGCATCACGGTGCTGCCGTCCACCCGGACCGGCGCCGCGGCCGAGCCCGGTCCCGCATCCACGGTCCCGTCGACGCCCGCACCACAGTCCTGAGTTCCGCAAGTGCCGTGCCTCAGGCCACGTTCGCAGGCCAGCACGACCTGATCCTGCCCACGAGTTCAGGGACCCGGGACGCCGCCTGGGCGTTCACCGCATCGAGCCGCGGCGGACCCGGCCAGCCCGCGTCCTCGAACGCAGCGCCCGCGAAGGTCCGCGTGCTGCTGTAGCGCGGCAGCACGTGGAAATGCACGTCCGGGTCGACCATCATGAGCATCAGGTAGTTGATGCGTTCCCAGCCGAAAGCCTGCGCCAGCGCGGCCTCGGCCGCGGCCACCATCCCGCGCAGCTCGATGAACGCGGCTTCGGACAGCTGCCCGAAGCGGGTCGCCGGCTCCTTGCAGACGAGCACCAGTGCGCCCAGCGTGACCTGCGCGGGCCGCAGCTGCACGCTCCAGAGCGCCGATTCGTGGATCAGCGTGCCCGGATAACCGAACCTGGCCATCGTCGCGTTCATGCGGCCCCGGTGTTCGTCCCTCGCGGCGCGGCGCCGCCCGCCGGCGACGGCCAGCTCCGTACCACGGACTCCGCGTTGGCGAGATCACGCGCGTCGTCGACCTCGCACCACTCGAGGCCGTGAATGGGACAGATCCCCACGTGCCCCTCCTGCGCGAGTTCGTCGATCGCGGACAGATACCAGCGGTTCAGGCCCTCGGTGTGGCGCACGATGCGATCGAGCCGCTCCCGGAACAGGCGCGCGCCCTCATCGCGGAACACCATCATGCCGATCGACTCGCCGTTCACGGTGGCGAGATCCAGCTTCTTGCCGACCCGGCACAGCCGCCGGCCGTCGGCGACGATCTTCATGTCGTCGGCGTCATAGCCGGCCTTCACGTCGGTGGCCAGCGTGATCGGCACCGACGGATCGCTGGCCAGCAGCCGGCGCATCACCTCGGCCTCGAACAGCGTGTCCCCGTTCACGATCACGAACGGCTGGTCCATCTCGTGCCGCGCGATCCAGCAGCTCACGAGATTGTCGCTGACGGCGTAGACGGGGTTGTACAGCGTGCGCGCGCGAAGCGCGGTGACGCCGGCCAGGATGCCGTCGACGACGTCGGCATGGAATCCCGTGACGACCACGGCCTCCCGGATGCCCGCGGCGGCCGCCTGTTCGATCTGCCATTCGAGAATCGAACGGCCGGCGACCGGCAGCGCGCACTTCGGCCGCGACTCGGTGTGCGGCAGCAGCCGCCGGCCCTGGCCGGCGCTCAGGATGATGGCCTTCATGCGTCACTCACGCTGCGGCCGATCCCCGCGGCGGCACGCCGGCCGCGCTCAGCCGCGCGCATGCTGGCGGTTCCACGCCGCGAGATTCCTGAGCGGCTGCTTCACATAGGTGCTGGCGCTGATCAGGCGCACGATCAGGGCGTTCACGAACGTGCCCACGCGGTCCATCGGCCGGTCGATGTCGATGAACAGCACGGCGCGCCGTTCGCCGGTGTCGTTGCGGACCTCATGTTCGTAGGAGTCGTCGAACAACACCACCTTGCCCTCCTCCCAGTGCAGGATCCGGTCGTGGACCCGGATCCAGACCTTGTCGGCTTCACGGGGCACGATGAGCCCGAGATGGGCGCGGATGACGGCGCGGGTCGGACCGTGGTGCGGCGGAATGTGGTAGCCCGGTGCGAGAATCGAGAACATCGCACTGCGCATGCCCGGCAGCCGCTCGAGGATCGCCGCGGTCTTCGGGCACCTGCGGCAGTTCTCGTCGATGCGGTGTCCGTACATGTAGAAACCGAAGGTCTTCCAGTCGTTGCCCCTGGAGATCCGCTTCTGGTCCGGCGAGATCTGGTGAAAAGCCGGAATGTCCTCGGGCGCGGTCAGCAGCGCGTCGAGCTCGGCGCGGATGTCGCGCCAGGCGGCCTCCAGCTGCGGGACCCACTCGAAGGTGGCGTTCGGGATCACCGGTTCGGTGCTGACGAGCGAGTGGCGGGCCTGGAAGACGCCCAGCCTGCGCAGGAAGTGCTTGCCCGCCTTGATCACGAGACGGCGGACAGGCGAGGACTTCGCGGGTGCGACGGCAGCAGCGGCTTCAGCATTCATGACCATCCCCGTCAGCGGGCCTTCGACGCCCGATCCGGCATTGTCGCCGCCGCGCCGATGCGGCGCCACTCCGGCAGCGCACGGGCCCGGCCTCGCACCGTCGCTGATCATCCGGACCGGATCGCGATTGCAGGCGCGGTCAGCCCCGCGCGTCCCGCGGCTCCTCGCCGCGCAGGATGCGGGCCGCGAGATCGCGATCAGCGAGCGTGTCGACGTCGACCGCGATGCGGGCCTCGCGGATGGGCACGTAACCCACGCGGCACCCGGCACGGCGTGAAACCAGATCCAGCGCGTCCGCAAGACGCAGGCGGCCGGCAACATACCGCAGCAGCGTCAACGCGCCAAGTTCGCGCGCGATGCGCCATGGGCGCTTGCGCAGCTGCTCGACGCGACGCCAGAAAAGGATGGCCTCGCGTCCGGACCGGGTCCGGACCAGGAACAGGTTGCTGCCGCAGAAGCCGCCGTCACGGAAGCGGAGCACCGTACGGTGCGTGTCCGGGAACGCCGCGATCACACACTCGTAGGGCACGAGACCGACGACGATGTCGGCCGGCACCTCCATCGCAAGGTCACAGAACTGGTCCACGAGCGGTCCTGTCAGCAGCGCGTGATCGCCGGTCGTCAGCAGCACCGGCCAGCGGTTCACGGCTTCCAGGGCCGCGACGGCGCTCGCGGCCGGTCCGCCGACCGGCGCGATCCAGCGCACGTCACCCGGTGCGAGCAGCCTCTCGATCTCCGTGCTGGCAGCGACGACATCAGCCGCCGGGCCGCACAGCACGCCGCCCGCGACACGTCGGCTCGCCCGCAGCGCGGCCAGCACTCGTGACAGCGCGGTCTGGCCGGCCACATCGGCCAGCACACCGGCGGGCACGCCGAGCGCGCGTGCCAGCGCATTGCCGCCCGGGCGTTCCCCCGCCAGCACGACGAACGGCATCACACCCGCCATCTGCCCCTCCTTCGAGGGCTGCATCAGCCCAGATCCTTGTCGTAGACGCGATAGCGCTTGCTGACGAATCCGCCGACGCTTTCGATGATGTTGCGCATGCCCAGGTTGTCCTCGAGGATCCAGGACATTTCGCAGTAGGAGACGCCCTTCGCGAGCGCCGGCGGCAGGCAGCCGCGGATCACGGAGTAGGCCAGCGTCGGACCTAAGCGCGTGAAGTGGAACGAGGGTCGCACCCCCATCAGCGCGACCCGCACGGACCTCGGGAAACGGACCTTCAGGCGCCACAGCAGCCGCGCCCAGCCGAACGGCAGCAGCCGCCCGTCGAGATCGGCAATGACCTCATTGAGATTTGGAATGAAGGCCATGAAGGCGCTGGGCACCCCGTCGACTTCCGCAATCTGGATGAATCCCGGCGGCAGCAGGTGCAGCAGCGTCCGGCCCATGTCGGCGAATTCGGCGGGCGTGAACGGCACGAAACTCCAGTTGGCGGACCAGGCGTCGTTGAAGATGTCGCGCAGCAGCTCGAGTTCCGCATCGCGTCGCCGCGCATCGAAGGGCCTCACGCGGATGCGATCCGCCTGGCGCACCAGCATGCGTTCCAGCAGCTCGGACTTCCGGTAGGGAACCTCGACCTCGTAGGCCAGCAGGTCCTTGGCGCCTCGATAGCCCTGCTCGAGCACGCGCGGTGCGTAATACGGACGGGCGTGCCCCATCATCACGTAGGGACGCCGGTCGAAGCCCTCGACCAGCAGGCCCGCCTCCTGGTTGATGCTGAGGCTGAAGGGGCCGCGCGCGCGCCGCATGCCGCGCTCCCGCAGCCAGCCTTCCGCGGCGCCGAACAGCGCCGCGAACACCTCCGCATCATCCACGGCCTCGAGGAAACCGAAGAAGCCGGTATCGTCGGCGTACCGCTCCAGATGCAGCCGGTCGACCTGCGCGCTGATGCGGCCGACGACCTGGCCACCACGGCAGGCGACCCAGGTCTGCCACACGGCGTGCTCGGCCAGCGGCTGGCGCGGCGACAGGGCCAGCCTCCGCTCGAGGCGCAGCGGCGGCACCCAGCAGGGATCATCGCGATAGATGCGCCAGGGCAATTCGATGAAGTCCCTGAGCGAGCGCCGGTCGGTGACCGGCCGTAACTGCAGCGGCGAAGCGGTTGCGGACATGGGCGCGAAGTCTGCCACGTCCGCCGGCGCGAGGACACGCGGCCCGCCAGCGGTCACGCGGAACCTCCCCTTGCGCCCGCGGGCCGCGGGTCAATAGCGGATGCGGACCGCGACCTCCGTCAACGCGCCCGTGGTGACGAACGCGGCCTCTCGGTGAGCGGGGGGGCCGAACAGTCCTGCCCGTGCGTTGTTCGAGAAGCCGTAGCCCTTGGCCGCCAGGCTGTATTTCCCGTCGGCGATCTCGTC
>CAYWMY010000030.1:0-1919 GCA_964459405.1 uncultured Steroidobacteraceae bacterium
GGGTTCTGGACGCAGGCTGCGGCCTGGGTCACATGCGCGGGCCGGTGAAGCGTTTCTTCCCTCGTGCGCGCTACACGGGCCTCGAGACCAGCGAGTGGCTCTGCCGCCGCCACGGCTGGATCCGCGGCACGGTCGAGGACTTCCAGCCGCGGGAACCCTTCGACCTCGTGATCTGCCATGACGTCCTGCAGTATCTGGCGGACCGCGCCGCGGTTCGCGCGCTGGCCAATCTGGGTCGGCTGACGCGGTCTGCGCTGTTCGTGAGCGTGCTGACCCGCGAGGACTGGCAGCGGCATGCGGACCAGAGCCGCACGGACGCGCTCGTGCATCTGCGGCCGGCCGCGTGGTACCGCCGGCGCCTGTGGCGCCGGTTCCGCCCCCTGAATGGCGGTCTGCTGTTGCGACGTGGTCTGAAACCGCTGCTCTGGGAGCTGGAGCGGCCCTGGCCGCGCGATCCTGGCCGCGCGTGATCTCTGCCCCGGGCTCCTCGCGGGGCCGTTGCGGGGCGGATGTTCACGCTCCGCATGGGATCGGTGGCTGCTCGCCGCGTCGTTGCGGGTCCCGATGTTCAGGCTTCACACCGGGTCCGAGGCTGGGGCGTTTTTTTCGCCGCAGCGTCGTGCCGCCGGAGTGTGGCGATCGTCGATGGCGCGGACGAGCGCCGCACCCCGGTCGAGTTGCAGGTTCGCCGGACCAGCCAGGAAAGATGCGTCGGTGCCTCAACGGATGCGCGCGCGTCCTGGAAGCCGGACCGGCCGGACCCTGTCACCGGCCGCGTGGCGTGGAACGCCCGCTGGTGCAATGCTGCGGAAAATCGCCATCCGTGCTGACTGGACTACTTAAGTGATTGTTTTACAGCGACATTCTGTGCGAGCTCGGCGCCGGCGCCTGCTGCGATTCTGCGATCAGCGCAACGCGGGCGGGCGCTGACGGGAGTACCGCCAGCATGGTTTGGCTCATGCGCGGGCCAGTGGTCTGTGAGCCCGCCACGCGCACGGTGCCATGGCGCCCGGGCTCCGAGCGTCTGCGGATTGCGTCTTGACGCCGCTGCATGGCGCTGGCAAAAGTCACGGGTTGCGAGCGGGTGCTGCGCGGACCCGCGCAGGTCACGACCGGTCAAACACCAGAACAGGGGATGCCTCTTATGTCGATTTCCGTGAGTGCGGGTCTGCGGACCCTCGGTCTCGCGGTGGCGGTGGCCATCGCGGGCTGCAGTGGTGGCAGCAAGAACGATTCGCTGCCGCTGTTGAAGGCGACCATCAAAATCAAGAACGTATCCCAGGGGGGCGTCTGCGAGGTCCTGCCGGTACGGATCTCGCCCAAGGAACTGCGTGGTGAGTCCAACAAGTACGCGAACGCGAAACAGACCGTCACCGAGGTCACCATGAAGGGACCGACGGACGAGAACGGCGTCCCGACCTGTACGGGCGAGGCAGAGTCGCTGCCGCTGGCTGCGGGTGACTGGGAGTTCAAGGTGGCGCTGGCTTCGGACACCTATAGCTGCGTACACGAGATCAAGGCCGGTGGCGATCTGGTGGTGGAGTTCGTGGATGGTGTCGCCGGCTGCGGTGACGAGCCACCGCCGGATGCAGCACCGCTCGCGGGTTCGGCTCCTGCCGGTTCGGCACCGGCTGGGTCGGCGCCCATCGGCTGATCGCGAGCTGCGGTCAGGCGCAGCTGATGAGGGGCTGGCACGCGATGCCGTGCCAGCCCTTTCTTTGCCTGACTTCCGCCGCGCACACGACATCCGCGTCGCGCAGGGCTCTCATCGGACGTCCTTCTTGTCGCTTCGTATCTCCCAGACCGCCCAGCGCCTGCTGCCGGTCGTCATTTCCCTCGGCATCATCGCCGTCGCAGCCGCGGTGCTGTGGCGCGCGCTGGCGGAGATCGAGCCGGCTGCGGTTCTGCGGCATATCCAG
>CAYWMY010000030.1:1929-14870 GCA_964459405.1 uncultured Steroidobacteraceae bacterium
AACAGCCTACTCCGCCCTCGCGCTCTACGAGGTGCACATGCTGCGGCACGTCAGCCCCGCGGTCAGTGCACGTCGCGCCTTCGTCACGGCACTGAGTGCCTATCCGATCGGGCACGCGATCGGTTTCGGGGCGTTGTCGGGCGGCGCAGTACGCTACAGAATCTACAGCACAGCGGGTGTCGATGCGCTTGGCCTCGCACGCATCGTGCTGCTGTCGGCCATACCCTACGGTCTGGGACTCGGCGTGCTGCTCGGGCTCGCTCTGATCGTGGACGCCGCCCAGGCCGCATCGCTGCTCGGGCTTCAAACCAGAACAGCCATCGGCGCGGGGGTGCTGTCGCTGGCGCTGCATGCCGGCTACCTCGCGGCCGTGCGCTGGCGCCAGCGGCCATTCCGGATCCGCGGCAGGGACGTCTCGCTGCCGCCGCCGCAGCTCACGAAGCTGCAGTACGCGCTGGGGCTCGTCGACGTGGCCGGGGCCGTCGCGGCGCTGTACGTGCTGCTGCCGGCATCGGCGGCGATCAGCTACCCGGCATTCATCGCCGTCTACGTGCTGTGCATCTTCGCTTCACTGGCGAGCAGTGTGCCGGCGGGGCTCGGGGTTTTCGAGGCCACGCTCTTCGCGTTGCTGCCGACGGTGCCCAAAGACGAGCTGCTGGCCTCGGTGCTCGTCTATCGGACGATCTACGAACTGGTGCCCTTCACTCTCGGCGTACTGCTGCTGCTGGGTTATGAGGTGCGGGGCCGCTGGCTCGCGTGGTCCGCCAGGGCAAGCGGCTGAGCAAGGTGGCTTGCTGCAATGCCTTGCGCGTGGCGGGGTGCCTGCCTCAGCCGCCTTCGCCGTCCGGTGCGGTGTCACCGGCGTCCGGTACCAGACTCACGTGCAGGCGGCCGAACACGGCCGGCCGGATCGCGGCCTCGCCCTTGCGCTCGAAATACTCCGTTGCGGCCTCTGTCAGCATGTCGGCTTCGCGGCGCTCCGCCGGCGCAGCACCAACCAGAACCGCCGGCGTGAACACGATCAGGTAGCGCTCGCGCGCCACGGCTGGATCGACGCGGATCGTCAGCGCGAGGCCGGCTGCGCCACCCGGTGTCGCGAGTCCCGGTTCGAGCCGCAGGTGTCCGACCGACGAAACACGCGTCACGATGAAGTTGTCGTTGAGCAGCGCCACGACCGGATAGAACACGCGGGTCGCGTCACCTTTGCCCTGGAGCAGACTCTTGACGCGGACGCGATAGGAGTCGGCGGTGGCGGGAAGCCGCAGCGCGGCGAAGAAGCTGCGCCCGCTGTGGAAATCGAACAGCCGGCTCGAGGGTCCGATGTCGAGGATCGACCGGCCGGGCAGGGCCGCATCCGTGAACTCGAACTCGGCCGGGTCGACGCAGCATGCGGCAGCGCTGCGATACAGGCGGTGCTGCGCCCGATCGCTCATCGAGCCGGCGTCGGCCAGGGGCGCCGCGGCATGGCCGAGCAGACAGGCTGCGAACAGCTGCATGGCGGTTTTTCGATACATCCTGAGCCGTGCATCCTCGTGTCGCGCGCCACCGGCCGGTGGCGTGTTCCGTGGAACGCGACACTAGCACGGGCGCCATTCGGGGCACACGGCCCGGGTCGCGGCGAAGCGCGGCACGATGCACTCCGGGGGCGTTCCAGGCACCACCAGCGGCCGTGGCTGGACGCCCAGGCGCCGCGATGGCTCAGCGGTCGCCGCGCAGGAAGCGCAACCTGACGCGCGCACGGGCGGGCACGGCGATCCCATCGATCTGCAGAGGCTGGTAGCGCCACTGCGTGACCGCCTCGATTGCGGCCTGATCGAAGATGCGCGGCGGCGACGACCCGAGCACGGTCAGGTCACGGGTCGTACCGTCGGTGCCGATGGTGAACTCCAGCTCAACGGATCCCTGCAGGCCGGCGCTGGCGGCGCGGGGTGGATAGATAGCCGCCACGTGATGCGTCCTTTGCAGCGCCGACTCCGCGATCAGCGGAGGCTCGCGTTCAGCACCGCGCACGCGTTCGAGAATATCGGTGGTGTGACGCAAGGCAGCCGCGTCGCTGTCCAGGGCTGCGGCTGCTCGCAGACCACGCTCGGCATCGCTCCACTGGCGCTGCCGGACCTGCTCGCGAATCTGCTCGAGCAGGCGCGCGGACAGCACCCGCGCGGTCTGGTCGAGCCCCGGGAAGCCCGCATCGGCCGCGCGCAGCAGATCGACGTAGTGCTGCGCGGAGTCGGCCTCCGGTGCGATGAGCCGACCCTCGGCGATACGCTGGTTGGCCAGCTCCAGCAGCCGCCGATTTTCCTGCTGTGCCGCGGCCAGCCGCGCAGTGTCGATGGCTGCGGCCAGCGTTGCGGCGGCCGCGGGGTCGCGCCCGAGCGTGTCGACTTCGCGGTTCCAGTTTGCAGCGTCCGAGTACCGGTTCGCTGCCAGCGCCTCCCGGGCACGCAAGACCAGCAGCTCCGACAGGCGATCCAGTGCGGCGGCGACCGCGGGGTCCGAGGGATTCGACTTTCGGGCGGCCTCGAGCAGCGCAGCCGCGCTCTGCGATCCGCCGATCAGCTGTCCGGCCGCCATGCGCGCGGTTGCGCGGCCCAGCAGCGCGCGGGCCTCCTGCTGGTCGATCTGCGACACCGTGCCTGGATCGAGCGTCCGAATCGTTCCCGCCGGGGGCTTCGCGTTGATGCTCGCGCGCGCCGTCTGCAGCTCGCCCTGCAGCGCGTGCAGACGATCCGCAGACGGCTCCGCGAAGCGCGCGGCATCGAGCATCGCCGCGGCAGTGAGGAGGTCCCCGGTGCGCAGCGCCTGTTCGGCGCGGACGAGCAGCTCTGCCCCGGTTCGCTGCAGACCCTGCCGGGCAGCGGCATCGGACGCGTCCTGGCGCAGCACCTGCCGGTAGAGTTCGATGGCGTTGTCGCCGCGCGGCTCGGCCAGCCGGCCGGCGTCGAGCGCGGCCGCGGCGGCCGCGATCAGGCGATCGCGCTCTACGGCCCGGGCGGATGCGGCGCGCGCGCTTGTGCCGCCGTGCCCCAGTTCTGCATTGTTCGACGGCACCCGCTGCGAGGCGAGCCAGGCCCCTGCGGCGGCAGCACATACCACGATGGCCACTCCAGCCGGGCGCATGCGGGCGGCACCGCGACGCCGATCGCCAGGCACTGCCGTCGCCGGTGAGGGACCCGCGGGCCTGGCGTTCGACAGACCGTCGTCCACCGGTCTGTCCCTGCGGGTGGCGGCGTCGCCGACGCTGGACTGCCGGCGTACGGCACCATCGATGAAGGTGCGCGTGCGCTCCGTGGACAGCGGCTTGTGCAGGAAGCGGAAGACGTCTCCCGATGAGATCAGCGTGGAAAGTGCGGCCTCGTCATCGCGCCTGCCTGCGACAACGATCACCAGATCGGGCAGCTGTTGTCGCAGCAGTCTGACCACGTCGGCGGTTTCAGTACCAGTGACCGCCGCGTCGAGCAGCAGCACGCCGTGGCTCGCAGCGAGGATCAGCTCGGCGGCGTGCGTGGGACTTTCGGCGCGCCAGATGCGGTGTCGACCCTGGACGGCGACCCGTACCTCCTCGAACAGTGCGGGATCGGTCGCGAGCACGACCACGTTCGCCTGGTCCGGCCGCAGTACCGTCGCGCCTCCCGCGGCTTCGACAGCCACTGCCGCTGCCGGCAATCTGAACGTGGCGTCGCCTGTACTCACTGCGCTGCTTCCGGTTGGAGAGAGTGCCGCCGATAGCGCGCGAGGGGCGCGCGCCGCGGTGCCGGCCGACCCGGACCCGGCGGTCATCATTCTTGGCGTGAGCCAGGCGTCGGCAACGCGATACAGGTCGCGTTTTGCGGCCCGTTGAACGTGAAGCGCCTCACGACTTGAGGTTAGGTGCCGAATCGGGTCGAAAATCGCGACGCAGCCCGGTCTCGCCGGCTGGTCGTTGCCGGAAGGCAACAGCGGCCGCATTGCGCCGCAGTATGACCGGTTATGTGAACCTCGACAGGCCAGACGGCCCGGCGTATGGTGACGCCGCGTCAGAGGCCACCGGGGTTCCGACGACAAATGAAAATACAGTCAGCGCTTCGAAGCGGAACACCGGCCACAACAACTATCGGGACCAGGGGAGGGGATGCCGGTTCCTCCGGCCCCAGCACGATGCAGAGCCCAGAAATCGGTTTCGTGTCGCGGCTGCCCCGCGATCATCGGCGGCTGCTCGAGATGCTGCTGTTCTTCAACCGGCGCCAGAGTCGTGTCCGTTCGGGCATTCTTGCGGCGATCGAGCGCTTCGGTGCGCCGGAAGTCGTCGAGCACGAGGGTGGGCTGCGGGTGCGCGTCGCGGGCGCGACCGAAGTGCAGAGCCTGTTCGCCATCGAGCGGACCGGCGAGCTGATGCGCCCCATCGGCGTGGTCGTGTACGTCCGCGATACGTTCGAGCGCATCACCGTGCTGCACATGGTCGTCGCCGAGGAGTACGCGGCGGGCGGCCTGCACGGCGAGCAGTATCTGCCGCTGCGGCTCGTACACGCCGTGAGGCGCATCGCGCGGCGCACATCGGGCATACGCCACGTCGAACTGCTGTACACGCACCGGCGGCTGCGCGCTGCGGTTGCCTGAGACCTCGCCCTGCCACTCCCTGTTGCGCGCGATGATGCAGGCACCGGCGTGCTGTGCGCCGCGGCTGCCTGAAGCGGCTGCCGGCGCGGCTCAGTCTCTCGAAGCGCGCCCGCGGGATGCACCACGCGATTGCGTGTCGCACCTGTCGTCGGTCACGACTCCCGCTACACTGCATCCGGCGGATACATGTGACGGCTCCGGTGCCGGGAGGGCGCCCGTGGTACGCGTGGGATGGCAGCCGCGTACCGTTCCCCCGGTGTTCGGACCCAGGAGTCAGGAGAACGTGCGCATGAACTGGATCGGCCGGATATTGCTGGCGTGGCTGATGGTCCTCGGTGTCGTGGGCCAGGCGACCGCCGAATCACGTGAAGAACTCGACGCGGCGGTGCGTGAGACCGTGGAGGCCTTCTACAAGCATTCACCCGGTGGCAAGGACCTCGCGGGGCGTGCCGCAGGCATGCTGGTGTTTCCGAAGGTGTTCAAGGGTGGAATCGGGATCGGCGGTGAGTACGGCGAAGGCGCGCTGCTGGTGGGCGGCCGTACCGCCGGCTACTACAACATCGCGGCGGGTTCAGTCGGCCTGCAGCTCGGCGTCCAGAGGAAGAGCCAGGTGATCCTGTTCATGCACCGGCCTGCATTGCAGCGTTTCCAGCGCAGCAAGGGCTGGAAGGCCGGCGTCGACGGCAGCGTGGCGCTCGCCACACTCGGCGCCGGCGAGCAGATCGACACCGAGACGGCGCGCAAGCCCATCATCGGATTCATCTTCTCGAACAAGGGCCTGATGTACAACCTGACCTTCGAAGGCGCCAAGATCACGCGCATCGACAAGAAGTGATGCCCGCGACGCACTGTCTCTCCTGAGACGCGGCGGCGCGGAGCTTGCCGCCCGGGCGGACGGATCAGTACCGGTCGGGATCCGCCGGTGCGCCGGACAGGCCGCCGGTCAGGACCAGCCGCATGGCCGTTTCTGCCGGGATGTCGAGCGGCCTCAGTGCCGAGCGCGGCAGGTAGAGCGTGTAGCCGCCAATCTGATAGCTCATCGGAAAATACACGGGCACGAGGTTGTCCATGGCGCCACCGAACTCGGCCCCGTCGTCGCGCGTGAGGAACCCGATGAGTCTGCCGCCGGCGAATTCCGCGACGACGACGCGCTGCAAGCGGCTGCGGCGGCCGTCTGTGGGCAGCAGCTGCACGAAATCGCGGATCGACGTGTAGATGGTCTTGACGAGCGGGATGCGCTCGAACAGCTGCGCCTGCCAGCGCAGCGCGCGCCGCACGACCCACGCATTGACCAGCAGCCCCGCGAGCAGCACGATCCCGAAGCCCGCGACGATGCCCATGCCGGGTATGTAGGCCGACTGTGGTAAGAACAGCGTGATCGCGCCATGCAGCAGGCGCTCGGTCGATGTCGCCAGCCACCACAGCAGGTACAGCGTCAGCCCGATCGGCAGTACGGCCACGAGACCTCGGACGATGGCCGTACGCAGGAATCTGAACATCGTTGACACTCCAGACGCTTCTCGCGGCGTTCGCGCAGCGCGCATCATAGCGGGGCCTGCCGATACCCACGCAGCGCGTTCCGGTCGCTGCGGACGGGTGTCGTGGCGCCTGTGTGCGGCGCGGGTGCGGGGTGGTTGCGTCGCGCGTGCCCGCGCGGGTGGCACCGCGTTGCTGCGGGGAGGTCGACGATGAATGCGGATGTGCGCATCGAGCCCGTGACACCGGCGAATGTCGCGACCCTCTGGCGGCTGGTGCGGGAACTCGCGGAGTTCGAACATCTGGCTCATGAGATGGTGGCGACCGAGGCCTCCCTGAACGCGGGGCTGTTCGGGCCCGGCGCCAGCGTCGAGGCCGTGCTCATCCGCACCGGCGCGGAAGCTGCGGGTTTCGCCCTCTGGTTCCACAATTTCTCGACGTTCGCCGGCCGGCGCGGCCTCTATCTCGAGGACCTGTACGTGCGCCCGGACTTTCGCGGCAGGGGATTCGGACGACGGCTGCTCGCACACCTGGCGGCGCTCGCCGTTGAGCGTGGCTGTGTGCGCTTCGAGTGGGCGGTGCTCGACTGGAACCGCCGGGCCGTCGATTTCTACCGCGCGATGGGCGCCGTACCGATGAGCGAGTGGACCGTATTCCGCCTCAGCGGAGACGCGCTGCACGCGCTCGCAGCGCGTTGCTGAACGTCGCGGCCCGGGTCGTGGCCGCTGCCACGGGTGTCCGCCTCAGGGACGCTGCAGCAGGAAGCGTACGCCGCGATGACTGAGCACCGCGCCATCGCGCGTGATCCGCTCGACGATCGGCCCTTCCT
Source organism: uncultured Steroidobacteraceae bacterium (assembly GCA_964459405.1). Lineage (GTDB taxonomy): Bacteria > Pseudomonadota > Gammaproteobacteria > Steroidobacterales > Steroidobacteraceae > CAYWMY01. The sequence continues at coordinate 8,828 of CAYWMY010000030.1, forward strand.
TCAACGCGGCACCTTCCGCGTACCGTGTGCCGTTGATGAACACGAAGCGCCGGGAGGCGTCCGGCAGATAGACGTGCAGGTCGAGGTTCAGCACCGGCAGGCCGGCCGTCGCGGCGGGCTCGAGCTCGCTCAGTGTGGGCACGCCGGCTGAATCGGTTGCGACGTTCGCCGTCCCGACCGGCGGCGAGGGTGTCGCCGCGCTCGTCGTCGTGCGACCCGCGTGCGTCTCGGGCAACAGTTCCGGCTCGGGCGCAGACGGAGCCGCGGCGGGCGGCAGCTCCGGGCCCGTATCGAGCGCCTCGTCGGTCAGGGGCCGGATCAGGCGCTCCGGTGCCATCGCCGGTGCGGAGCTGCGCGTGGCGGGATCCGCAGGCAAGGAAGCCGGTGGCGGCGGCTCGTCGGGCGGCGCCACGGAGGGGGCTTCGCGCGTGTCGCGCCAGATCCAGAACGCGACGAGACCCACGAGGTTCAGGGCCAGCAGGAATCCGAGACCCACGAAGATCCACGGCGTGCGCGCGGCCCGCGATGTGCCGGGTGCGGCCGCCAGCAACGGTCCCGTGTGACGTTGACGCTCGTGCTCGGATTTGCGCAGCGCATCCAGAATGAACGACATGGTGTGATCCTACGAACCGGCGAGCACGGGCGCACCGGGCGCGCTGCGCGCGGCATCGACCGCGATCTGCGTGAGGATACTGGCGACGCCGTCGACGGAGAGCCGCCGCGTCCGCTGGAAGTCCTCCACCAGGCGCGTCAATTCCGGATCATATACGTCGGCACCGCCGTCCGGCGGCCGTGGCGTGCCGTTGAGGTCCAGCAGTCTCTGCCGCAGCCAGCGCACGTCCTCGCCCTTGAGGCCCGGCCGCAGATCCCTTGCCGGCAGAACCGGGGGGCGCCACACGAGCAGGAAGTCGCCGAACCACATGCTGGCGAGGTCCGTGATCGGCACGTGCGGGGCTTCCACACCGAGTGCCAGTCTCACGTTCTGCGTGTCGATGGCCGAGACCACGACCTGATGCTCTTCGCCCCCGGCATCGATCAGCGACAGGATGGCCGGGCGGTTCAGTACCTTCAGTTCCGCGAGCGCGCCACGCTGGCTCACGCACTGCAAGCCGAGATGCTCCGCCTGCCTGCAGGGCCGATCCGTGCCGGCCTCGTAGTGCATGCCCCAGAGCGCGAGCAGGCGCGCGAATGCCGCGTCCGTGCCCGTCTGATTGCCCTGTGCCGCCAGCAGTGCGGCCAGCGAAACCTGCCCGGGTCGTGCGATCGCCGCGGCGGGGAGCGGCTCTGGGGCCGGAGCCGGGCTCTCGCTCGCGCGGAACTGCCACAGCGCGAAGATGAGCAGGCCCGCTCCCGCCAGCGCGCCGAGGATCGCGGCCAGCCGGATGCCCTGCGGCAGTACCGGCCGGTCGTATACCTCCGATGCGGCGCGGCGGACGAGGTCGCGCGTCACGGTGCGCTCTTCGAGTGTGAAGGCGCCGAGCAGCGCGCGATCGCAGATGACGTTGACGATTCTGGGGATACCGCTCGAGAGCCGATGGAGTTCGCGCAGCGCACCCGGCGTGAACAGGTCCTGGGTGCCACCGGCTACACGCAGGCGGTGGCGCACGTAGGCCGCCGTTTCCACGGCGCTCAGCGCGTCGAGGTGATAACGCCCGGTGATGCGCTGCGCGAGCTGGCGCAGTTCGCTGCGGGCCAGCACGTCGCGCAGTTCCGGCTGACCGATGAGGATGATCTGCAGCAGCTTCTGCGTGGCAGTCTCGAGGTTCGTGAGCAGACGAACCTGTTCCAGCACATCCGGCGAAAGGTTCTGGGCCTCGTCGACCATCACGACCACGCGACGGCCGGCGGCATGCGCTTCCAGGAGCATGTGACTCAGCAGGTCGAAAAGGTCCTTGAGGCTGCCGCGCGACTCGGCCGGTACGGGCACGTGCAGCTCGTCGCAGATGGTCAGCAGGAACTCCGCAGGCGACACCGTTGGGTTGAGGATCAGTGCGACTTCGCAGTTGCCGGGCAGCTGCTGCAGCAGGCTGCGCACGATCGTCGTCTTGCCGGTGCCGACCTCGCCCGTCAGCTGGATGAACCCGCCCGCCTCCTTGATGCCGTAGGTCAGGTGCGCCAGCGCTTCGGCGTGCTGCTCGCTGAGATACAGATAGCGGGGGTCTGGCGTGATGGCGAAGGGCTTTTCGTCGAGCCCGAAGAAGCTCGTGTACATGCGCCGCGATGATGCCTCAGATCACCGGCACCGCCCAGCGGGATCCGCCGCGGTGATGGCCGGCGGGGCTCGTGCCCCGGCCGCGGTGCGCGCCTGGAGGAGCCGCGACCGGGCGTCTTCAGGCCACCTGCTGGCCGGTTGCAGGCACCTGTGCCGGCGCCTGCGCGAGCTCCGCCGGATCGAAGTCGTCCACGTGCACGATGTCCATGACGCGACGGTCGTAGTCGGTGAGCTGATGCGCCTCGGACTCGCTGAGGATACCTGCGGAGCGTGCCTCGGCAATCTGGCCCGGCAGGTCCAGCGCCTGCACCCGGCCGGTCTTGACGCCCTCGACCCGGATGCGCTTCTCGATCGCCTCGGCGCCATCGGCGAGCGCCAGCGCTTCCTTCAGCGCCCCCAGAGGATTGCGGCCGTCCGGCGTGCGATACACGAAACGGCACAGCCGCTCGCGGGCCTCGCCGGGCGTCATGAGCAGCTCGCCGATACCGCGGTTCAGCCGGTCACTCGGCGCGAAGTAGGTCAGGCCCCGCGGGAAGATGACGAGGCGCATCAGGAACGCGAGCCACCGCACCGGGAAGTTGCGCAGGAATGAGTGCAGCTGTTCCTGCGCCTTGTACAGCAGTGTGCGGCATGCCCACTCGACAACCGGCAGGTCTTCCGCGGGTCGGCCCTGGTTCTCGTGGTGCTTGAGCACCATGGAGGCCAGATACATCGACGACAGCACGTCGCCGAGGCGTGCCGAGAGATTCTCCTTCTTCTTGAGGTAGCCGCCGAGCGCGAGCATTGCCACGTCGGTGGCGAAGGCGAACGAGGCGCTGAAGCGGTTGATGTGCTGGAAGTATCGCCGCGTCGGGCCGGTGTCCGGGACGTTGGTGAAGCGGGCCAGCGTGACCGCCATGACCAGCGAGCGCACGGCGTTCGAGATCGTGAAGCCGATGTGGCCGAAGACGGCGGCATCGAAGTCGCGCAGCCCGCGCCGCCGGTCGCTGTCACGCGCCGCGAGCATCTCCTTCAGCACGAAGGGATGGCAGCGGATGGCGCCCTGACCGAAGATGATGAGCGTGCGCGTGAGGATGTTGGCGCCCTCCACGGTGATCGCGACCGGCAGTACCTGATAGCCCCGAGCGAGATAGTTGCGCGGCCCGAGACAGATCCCCTTGCCACCGTGGACGTCCATGGCGTCGTTCGTGACCATGCGGCCGAGCTCGGTAGCGTGGTACTTGAGCATCGCGGACGGCACCGAGGGCTTTTCTCCTCCGTCGATCGCGCCGGCCGTGACCGATCGTGCGGCATCGATGATGTAGGTGTGACCCGCCATGCGCGCCAGCACCGCCTCGACACCCTCGAACCTGCCGACCGGCATGTTGAACTGGCGGCGGATGCGCGCATACGCACCCGAGGCGTAGACGGCCGCCTTGGAGCCGCCGGCGGCGTTGGAGGGCAGCGAGATGCAGCGGCCGACCGACAGCTGCTCGACCAGCATGCGCCAGCCCTGGCCGGCCATCTTCGGTCCACCAACGATGAAATCGACGGGGACGAACACGTCGTTGCCCTGGATCGGGCCGTTCTGGAATGGCACGTTCAGCGGGAAATGGCGTCGTCCGATGCGGACGCCGGGCGTACTGCGCGGAATCAGCGCAACCGTGATGCCACGGTCGGTCTGTTCGCCGCCCAGCAGCCGATCAGGGTCGAACAGCCGGAAGGCCAGTCCGATGACGGTCGCGACCGGCGCCAGGGTGATGTATCGCTTCGAGAAATTCAGTCGGATGCCGACCACCTCACGCCCCTCGTAGACGCCGCGGCAGACGATGCCGGTATCCGGGAGCGATGCCGCATCGGATCCGGCGCGCGGTCCCGTGAGCGCGAAGCACGGCACTTCGTCGCCGCAGGCGAGACGCGGAAGGTAGTGGTTCTTCTGGTCCTCGGTGCCGTAGTGCAGCAGCAGCTCCGCGGGCCCCAGGGAATTCGGTACGGCGACCGTCGACGAGACGGTCGCGCTGCGGCTCGCGAGCTTCACCAGCACGCAGGAATGGGCGTAGGCCGAGAAGCCGAGCCCACCGTACTGCTTCGGGATGATCATCGCGAAAAAGCCGCGCCGCTTGAGGAAGTCCCAGACCTGGGGCGGCAGGTCGGCGCGCCGATGCGTGATGTCCCAGTCGTCAATCAGGCGGCACAGCTCTTCGCAGGGACCATCGAGGAAGGCCTGCTCCTCTGCGGACAGCGCCGGTGCGCTGGCCGACAACAGCCTGGACCAGTCAGGAGCCCCGCTGAACAGTTCGCCATCCCACCACACGGTGCCGGCCTCGAGTGCCTCCCGCTCCGTCGTCGACATCGACGGCACCAGGCGCTTGTAGACGCGGAAGAACGGCCGGCTCAGATAGCGCCTTCGCAGCGGTCCGACGTTCAGCAGCGCGAGCGGCAGCAGCAGCAGCGCAAGGAACGCCTTCCAGGCCAGGTGCGCATCGCTCGTGACCCAGTACCCGGCCAGCAGGCCGGCCAGCAGGGCGGTGCTCGTGAACAATCCGGCGCGGACATAGGAGACGAACGCGACGGTGGCGATGACGCCGAGCAGCCAGACGAGTGACATCATGGCGCGGTTCCTTCGAGTCGATGCGCGGGCGCGACCGGCCGCAGTCTACTGGACTTCGGGGCCTTCGCGACCGATCGGCCCGCCCGATGGTGGCGCGGGCGCCGCATGGCTCATGCCGTGACACGCAAACGAAACGGCCAGCGCTGTGAGGCGCTGGCCGTATCTGTTACGGAACACCGCGCGCGGGCGCCGGCCACCCGCACGGGGACGATCAGATGAGATCCTTCACGCCGTCACGTTCTTCCAGCAGCTCCTGGTGCGTCGCGTCCATCTTGCCGCGGCTGTATTCGTCGATCGCGAGTCCCTGCACGATCGTGTAGCGGCCGCCGCTGCAGGTGACCGGATACGAATAGATGATGCCCTCGGGAATCCCGTAGCTGCCGTCGGAGGGCACGGCCATGCTGACGAAGTCGCCCGGCGGCGTGCCGAGCACCCAGTCACGCACGTGATCGATCGCCGAGGATGCGGCCGATGCGGCCGAGGACGCACCGCGGGCCTTGATGATCGCAGCACCGCGCTGCTGTACGGTGGGGATGAAATAGTCGCGATACCAGGCGTCGTCGACCAGTGACTTCGCCGGCTTGCCGTCGACGGTCGCGTGCGCGATGTCCGGGTACTGCGTCGCGCTGTGATTGCCCCAGATGATCATGCGGCGGATGGCCGTCACGTGCACACCGGTCTTCTCGGCGAGCTGGGAAATGGCGCGGTTGTGGTCGAGGCGGGTCATCGCCGTGAAATTGCGGGGATCGATGTCCTTTGCATTGCGCGAGGCGATCAGCGCGTTGGTGTTGGCAGGATTGCCGACCACCAGCACCCGGATGTTGCGGCTCGCGACCTCGTTGATGGCCCTGCCCTGCACGGAGAAGATCTGCGCGTTGGCCACCAGCAGGTCCTTGCGTTCCATGCCCGGGCCGCGCGGGCGTGCACCGACGAGCAGGCCGACTTCGCTGTCACGGAATCCGATCTTCGGATCATCGGAGGCTGTGATCCTGTTGAGGGTCGGGAATGCGCAATCCGACAGCTCCATGACCACGCCGTTGAGGGCGCCCAGCGCCGGTGTGATCTCGAGCAGGTTCAGGTTGACCGGCTGGTCCGGCCCCAGCAACTGGCCCGAGGCGACGCGGAAGGCGAGCGCATAGCCGATCTGGCCGGCGGCGCCGGTGATGGTGACGGTGACGGGTTTCTTCATGGGTTGACGACTCCGATGCACAGGACGCACCGGCAGCGATCCGGTGCAAAAA
>CAYWMY010000031.1:0-14824 GCA_964459405.1 uncultured Steroidobacteraceae bacterium
TCGCGGCGATGCCGACGGCCGTGCCGTTCGGCGCCGGCTGGCACGGCCGGCCGCTGCTCGGGCTTCAGCGCGCCGTGCTGCAGGCCGAAGCGGCCGCGCACGGCCTGCGGCCTGTGGCCGACCCCATGAACGACGACCCGCGCTTCGACCGCGCCTATCTGCGCCGGCACGTCCTGCCGGTGCTGCAGTCGCGCTGGCCGGCTGCCGCGGCGACGGTGAGCCGCGCGGCCGGACATTGTGCCTCGGCACAGCAGCTGCTCGACGACCTCGCGGTGGTCGACGCCCGGGAAGCGCTCGACGGTGCGCGCCTCAGGCTCGCGCCGCTCGCGACGCTCGATCGTGGCCGGCGTGCCAATGTGCTGCGCTGGTGGCTCGCACGCACGGGTGTCGAAAGACCCTCGACGGCACGGCTCAACGAGATCCTGAGGCAGATGTGGACGGCCCCGGCACAATGTCAGCCCGTCATCCGCTGGCGCGGTGGTGAGGTGCGCCGCTACCGGGGTGTGCTGTACGCGCTGCGGGAGCCGCCGCGCGCCATCGAGGACGAGCAGGTGCTGTGCCCGGGCCGGTCCGTCGCTCCCGCGGCCGGGCTCGGCCTTCTGTCGCTGTCACCGGCCACCGGCCGCGGACTGCGTGCAGGCTGCTGTGCGGCGGGGCTCCGGGTGCGGCCGCGGCGCGGCGGCGAGGAGATCCGCCTGCACCCTGGCGGGCCGCGGCGTCCGGTGCGGCTGCTGCTGCAGGAGGCGGGCATCGTGCCCTGGCGGCGCGCTTCGCTGCCGCTGCTGTGGTCGGGGACGGAACTGGTTGCGGTGGCCGATCGCTGGATCAGCGCGGACCACGCCGTCGCAAGCGGCGAGCCTGGCTATACGGTGCTGTGGGAGGGCGCTCCGGATCTGAGCTGAGGATCCGGGTCTGGCACGCCCGTCCGCCTCGCACGGCATGCCTGCCGCGTCAGGCTCGTGCACGAGGCCGGCACCATGGTTGGCTCAGCGCCAGCAGGTGTTCGTGGTGGTCGTACCGCCGCCATTGGTCGCGGTCCGCACGCCGCGATCGTTCAGCGTGAACGTCTGGCAGTCCTCGTCCTCGCCCTGGGGGCCACCGCTGACAGCGGCGGCGCGCGCCGTCCAGCCGGTCGCGTCCGCCGCGGTGATCGTCAGCGTGTACCAGCCGTGCTCCGTGCCGTCGATACCGAGCCCCGCCGGCGGATCGGTCGCGAGCACGGCGTTGGCCGCGTAAGTGTTGTTCTGCAGGTAGAACTTCTCCTGCGCGGTGGCCAGGCGCAGCAGTGCGGAGGTGGCATCCGTGCGCTGGCTGCGCACCATGTAGCCGCGGTATGAGGGGATCGCGACGCCGGCGATGATGCCGAGGATCAGCACCACCACCATGAGTTCGATCAGTGTCACGCCACGCTGGCAGGGTCGCGCTGACATGTCTGCGCCTCCGTCCGGTCGATAGCCGTCTGTCGACATGAATCCCATTTCCTTTTCATCTTAGGCCCGAACCGGGATCCAGACCTGGACAGCGTCCACGGTATTCCCGATCCGGGCTTGACCTCGTACACCGCCGTGTCCCGGGCGCCGGTGGCCGGCCATCCGCGGCTGGCCACCACGCACCGGCGTGCTCTCAGTTCACGCTGTTCTGCGTCCAGAACGTGCGCGTGGTGTTGAACGTGATGTCGCCCGGGCACTTCTCGACGCCGATCAGGCAGCGCGGCTGGGGACGGCACTCCGCGCCCACGCATTCCTCCGGGTTGTCCGGGCTCGGGAACAGCCAGACGACTTCCGGTGCAATGCCCGACTGCTCGAGCGCCTTCGAGCGATCGCCGACGGTCAGTCCCGCCTGACTGTTCTGCTCGATGACCGGCGCCGCGTTGAAGGCGCTGACGGTGTACAGCCGATTCAGGCCCGCGGCTGGCTGTTCGCAGGCGAGGTCCGATGCCTGACCGGTCGACGGCTCCCAGGTCGGGAACTGGATCATGTTGGCGACCGTGCGTGCCTCCGACAGCACTTTCTCGCCGGTCCAGCTGCCGCCCTGCTGCAGGTCGAGATACCAGCCGGCAGCACCCGGCTCCACGGCAACGGGCGCTCCGTCGACGAACGCCGTCACGTCGGTGAGTGAGTCCGTGTCGTGCGTGATGGTCGCGAACACACCGGCGTCCTCGTACTCCGACTGCGTGAGCCGGCGCAGCGGCATGTGGTCGCGCAGGCTGTAGAAGCGATCCTCGATGTCGGTGTTCAGCGGGTGGCCGCGGTAGCCCGAGCCGATGGCGATGTTGATCCAGGTGTGGCGTCCCGAATTCAGCAGCGCGACGTCCGGCGCGTTGTAGAACTTGCGGGTCGTCGCGGTCGGGTGCGTCGATTCGTGCGCGTTGCCGAGCGACGCGAACACGCCGCCCGCAACCAGCGTCGCCGCGGGCTCGCCATTGAAGATGTCGAAGCGCCACACGCGTCCACCCATGTCGGCCGCGTACATGCGGTCGGCGAGCCCGTCTCCCGTGATGTCGATCACGCGCACGTCCGCCGGGATCGAGTGGTCCATGTCGTCGAGATCGAGATTGCCGCTGGTGCCGTTGCTGGCATACCAGAGGCGGTTGCCGCTTACGGCGTCGACCATGAAGATCTGGTGTCCCACCGTGTCGAGCGCCACCCAGGCGCCGTTGCTGCTGTCCTGTGCGGTGTCGTAGCCGCCACCCATGATCAGCACGAGGCGCAGCGCATTCTGGCTGCTGCCATCACCGACCAGGACGCGGGCCAGAGTGGGCGCGGACCATGACTGGCCGGCGCCCGGCAGCTGCTTGAGGCCGGCCTCGTCGGGCCCGATCTTCCACATGAAGGCCGGCGCGTCCTTGTTCGTGACATCCAGCGCGTAGTAGTCGCTGCCGCCGCGGCCCATGCCGAAGAACAGGTAGACCTTGTCGCCGTCGTTTGGCTCCACGATGCCGTTGTTGTTGACGTCGTGCTTGAACGCTTTCACATCGCCGTCCAGGCCGTAGATCTTGGTGGCGGACTTCTCGTTGTGGTAGAGATCGTCGGTCAGCAACAGCAGATCCTTCGGGATGAAGGACCACAGCTCCGTTCCCTCTTCGACGTCGATCGCGTGCAGGTAGCCCGCGTTCGTGACCGAGTAGACGACACCGTCGTCCAGGTCCGGACTGGCTGCCGAGCCGCCGTAGATCACGGTCGCGGGCCGGCCGTGCAGCGGGTCGCCCATCTGGTAGCGCGGCTGGGCGGGATCACCATCGATGTCACCACCACGCAGCCACTCGATCATGCTGGTGCGCTCCGCGGCACTGGCTTCGCTGGCCAGGCCCAGTATGGCATTGGTGATCAGCACGTTCGCGTCGTTGATCGCGTTGCTGGAGTCGGTCAGGCTGTTCGTCTGGCCGGATCCCGTACCGGTGTTGAGGTTGCTGTAGACCTTGCGCAAGGCAGGTTCCGGTTGCTCGTGCGCCGCACCTCCCTTTTCGACGACACCACCGTCGACCTCGTCCGACCAGTAGCTGATGGCCGTGTCCTTGAAGAATCCCGTTGTGGGATCGACCGCGGCCTGCGCGGGCGAGGCGGCATCGACGATGTCACCCGTCTGCGGGTCGAGGCGGTACTTCTTGAGGTTGCCGGGCCAGCCCGGTGTCTGTTCGGGTCTGAAGATGCTGACGTACAGGTCGTTCAGGTTCTGTGTGCGGTTGAAGGCATTGATCGACACGGCCGGCGCCGTGAACGAGGTCGGCGTGGACGTGAAGATATCGGTCGCGATCGCGGTCAGGGCGTTGGTCAGGGCGATGGAATTCGCGGCCTCGTAGAATGCGCCGCCCGCCTTGTTGGCGGTGTCCTGCAGCTGGGCGACGGCGCCCTCGACGTCCTCGCCGAAGCCGATGGTGTAGGTCACGACGTTCTGCGTGCCGGGGATCGTGGGTCGCAGATCGTTTTCGTACATGTATTTCGCCAGGTCGTCGAGACAGCGGCCGTGACCAGTGTTGTCGCTGTTGTTCGTGCACTGGGCCCCGATCAGCGACTCGATCTTCGATTCGGCATGGAGGTCGGCCGTCGGCATGCCGTCCGTCAGGTAGACGATGAAGTTGTTCTGGCACGAGGTCAGCAGGGGGCTCTTGTAGACATCGTAGTCGGCCGAACCGACGACCGTCGACTTCCGCGAAGCAGCGACGCTCGGCAGGCTGACGCTCGGCGAGGACCTCGACGAATTGCCGTAGTCCACGGCGGCGCCCGCCAGATAGCTGTAGGCCTCCCACAGCGTCTCGGACAGCGGCGTACAGCCGCTCGCGTTGAGATTGCTGATCGCGTCCACCATGGCGGTCTGATTGCTGGCGGCCGTGTCCATCGCAACCAGCACCATGCCGCCCTGGGCGTTACTGTCGCTGCAGAAACCGGTCGTGTTCGCGCTGTAGCGCATCAGCGCCACGTTGACCTGGTCGGTGGCGGCCAGCGAGTTGACCAGCTGGATCGCGGCGTCCTGCACGACCTGCAGCTTCGTGCGAGTGATGGAGCCGCTGTTGTTGTAGTAGTTGACGTAGTTCGGGTGCCAGATCACGTAGTCGCGATTGGCGTTGTTGCTGTTCCAGCTGATCTGGTTGCCCGAGCTGGAATTCCACGGCCCGCGCACCGGGCTGTTGCCGTTGCCATTGTCGGCCGCATAGAGCTTCGTGGTGTCGACACCGTTGCCGTGCACGCCGGCGTCGGCCTTGCACTCCACCCAGCGGTTGCTGCCGTCGTTGTTGGTGGTGTTGCCCGAGATCAGGTCGCGCCAGCGCCGGGTTGAACTGCTGGACGTGTTGCGCCACTGCGCCATCGCTGTGGCGGCAGGGTCGACGATGTAGAAGCCGGTCGTGTTCAGCGCCGACATGGCCGCATCGCACTGGAACCAGGAGAGCGGCACCCAGCTGTTGCCGGCGCTGCCGCTGCAGTCGGGTACGTTGTCGGGATCGCTGGGGTTGGACGTGTTGCTCGTGAAGTAGATCCGGTCGGACTGGCAGATACCGCTGTAGGTCGTGTCCGGATCGTAGGGGGGGGCTGCTTCGCCTTCGTCATCCATGGAGCCCGAGGTGTCGATGATGAACAGCACGTTCGGCCGTTCCTCGGCGATCGGCGTGCTGTAATCGCCGGTGAAGATCTCGGTGTCGTCCGATACCGCCACGCCCGCGGTGCAGGCGGTGAAGACCATGATCGACAGGAACCGCGTGGCGAGGGCAAGCATTCGGGTGGTCATCGGGGTGCTCTCTCGTGAGGGGCCTGCGGGCACCGGGAGGTGACGCCTGTCGCGGGCGATGCTCACTCGTGGACCTCCAGCTTCAGGCTGATCAGTGTGTGATCCGCACGTCGGTAATAGACGTACAGCGAGTGCGAGCCGTCCGTGGCGGCCTGGCGGAACTCCGTGTACGGCACTGCCTTGCCGTTGATGCGGAACGCCGTCGTCGGCGTGATCCTGAGTTCCAGCGAATCGCAGGCGGGGCAGTCGCGCGCGAGCACGAGATCGCCGCCGGGCGATGGCAGCGACACCAGATCCGTACCCGTCTCCAGGCTCGCGCTGATGAGCTTGAATTCGCCGGGCTTGACGGCATGCGCCGGGGCGGCCATCAGCAGCGACAGCGCGAGCCCCGACGCCGCCGCGGTACGGGGCCACGGTCGTGCCGTCGTCCTGCGGGTGGGGGGCGTGTTGGTGTTCATGTCCGGCGACTCCATGCGCGGGAACCGTGAGGGTTACGGCCCAACGACGTAAAAGCCCTGCGTGTGCGTCGACTCGGCGCCTGCCGCCGAATAGCCGTTCGCGGTGATGAGGTAGTGATGAGAGTGGAAGCCGGATTCGCCCATGCTGAATCCCGGCGGGGCGTCGGTGCCGCCCGCATAGGCGATCTGGTACTCGTATTCGTCGGTTGAGTCCGGCACGTTCACGCGCGGCTGGACCTGCGGCGTCATGCTGAGGGTCGCGTCGGTCAACGCTTGTTCGATCGCGAGCTCGGCGGCCTGGAATGCGCGTTCCTGCTGCTGCTGGTTGCCGACCATGCGCAGTTCCAGGGTTGAACTCATGACGCCCGATACTGCGAGGATCGTGAGCACCAGCAGCAGGATGAGGCCGATGACCAGTGCCGCACCGTGCTGGCTGCGTCGTGGACGGCCGCGTTCCAGGGCCCGCGTGGGTCTGTCGTTCATCGCCGGGCGTTCCTCAGCATGACCGTCTTCACGACCAGCACGCGCCGGAACGCGTCCGCGGGCGCGTAAGCCGCGCGGTTCGCGATGTTGTACGTGCGGTTGTCGGTGAAGCCGACCTCCGGTGTCTCGGCTCGTACCAGCAGCCAGACCCGCACCGCGACGGCGGCGTTGCCGGCGTCGAGCGCGTCGGCGAGGGCGGCGCCGGGGCTCAGGTAGAAATCGGCATTCTGGTCGTCATTGCGATCGACGCCGAACTGCACCTGCAGATCTTCAACACCCTGGATGATCTCCTCATCGAGGATCACGGGTGCGCCGCCCGCCACACCGAGAGCCTTGCGGCGCAGTGAAGGCAGGCCGTCGCGCGTTTCGGAATCCTGGCTCACGTAATACGAGTGCACCTCCAGGCCATGCGTGCGAGTGTCACCGGTCGCGAGCCCCGTGGGCACCGTCGTGCCGGCGAACAGGCTGCCCATGGTGCGGCTGCTCTGGATCTTGAACAGCCCGTTCGTCCCACCGAGATCGGCCGGCGCGATGGCGTTGAAGGTCGCACGCCGTATGGTGAGCACGTCGGCGTCGTCGCTGGCCGTGCCGAACGCGTCGCAGTCGGAGGTGCTGTCATCGAGCCGGTAATCGCCATCGGCGCCCTCGACGTAGTTCTCGAGGTTGATGGCCCAGCGGTCGCCGCAGGCGTCGATGACCCCGGCATGCGTCGCCAGCACCGTCGGGATCGCGTCATCGGGCGTGGCCGTGTTCTCGATGAGATCGGCACGGTTGATCAGCCCCCAGTTGCTGGCGAGCCGCAGATCGGCCTCGATGGTACTCATGGCGTAACGCGCATTCTCCTGCAGCCGCGCGGCCGCCTCATTGGTGCGGTAGAGGTCGCGTGTCTTGGCGAAGACCGTCAGCGTGCCCGCCATCAGAAAGGTCCCGATGGCCAGTGCGACCATCATCTCGATGAGGGTCAGGCCCCGCGCGCGAAGCGGCGTGCTCATGATTCCACCCGCAGCTGGAAGGTGGCGAGCTGGTCCGAACCGGCTTCAGTCCAGCGCAGCGCGATGACATAGGCGTTCGGGAGGCCCGGCGTCACGGTGATCTGGGCCTGCCCGCCTGGCAGCAGCAGGGCCACCAGCGCCTTCCAGCGGCTCAGGTCGTTCTGCGCCATCTCTGCGGCGCTGCAGCCTGCGTCGGTCTCGCAGGCCGCCACGGCGGCCGGCGCGGCGGTGGTGAAGGTCGTGGCGTAGCTCGCGGCCGTGTTGCGGTTGCTGCGGATGCGGTCGCCCATGTCGGCCGCGAGGTTGATGGCCTGGGTCCGGTAGATCGCAGTGCGGCCTGCGCGCAGGCTGTCCAGGTACAGCGCGGCGATGCCCAGCAGCCCGACGGCGAGGATCACCAGTGCGACCAGCACCTCGACGAGGTTGAAACCCTGCTGCCACCGGCGCCCGTGGCGCCGGACGTGGCGGGAACGGTCGTACACGATGGCCGGGCGCGTGTTCAGCATCCGCCGAGATCCTCGATTTCCTCGATGCCGCGAGTCGTCGCCACGCGTCCCGTGGCGGAGATCGTGATGCCGCGCGCGGCGGACAGCTCGCCGAACGAGGCGGTGTTGCCGCGCGCATCACACATGACCACGGCGGCGACGTCCGTTCCGGTCACGAACCCCGTGGAGTCGTAGGTGATGACGAAATCGGTCTCGTCCCCGTCGGCGAGGCGCGAGACTGCGGTGATGCCGGCGTCGAGCGGCGCGTGCTGCAGCAGCACCGCCTCGGCCTCGACGGCGTCGACCTGGTCGAAGGTGCCGTCGTTGTCGCCGGCGGTATCCTCGCCGGGGTCCTCGATGCCATTGCCGTTGGTGTCTTCGTCGAGCTCGTCGCCGTCGCCGTCGACGTCCACGACCGACGCGGCGTCCCTGACGCCGTCGGCATTGTTGTCCACGAACACGAACCAGCCGTTCACCGCCGCCTCGTCGTCGCAGTCGGGTTCGGACTCGAGAGGGTCGGCGGAGGTGCACACGACCACGTTGCGCCGGCGCTTGATCGCCTCGGAGCGAGCGGTCTGCAGGGCGTGCACCAGGTCGTTCGCGGCGCCCGTCATGCGGCCGTTCTGGATGAAGGCCCGCATGCCCGGCACGGCAACGGCGAGCAGCAGCCCGGCGATCGTGACCACCGCCAGCAGCTCGAGCAGTGTGAAACCGGATGTCCTCCTCTCCATGGGGCGCGACTGTACGCAGCCGCGGCGCCCTGCGGGAGAGGCATCCGACGGGCGCGCGGAATCGGCCGACGAGTGGCACCTTTGCGTTTCTGCTCAATCACTTGCGGGGGGGATTGTGTGACGGGTCGCACACTTCGTCTGGCGCCCGCGCGCGGCGTCGGTTAGAGTCGTGGCCCGTCGTGGCAGGGCCTTGAGCGGCTTGCGCTCCTTAAGGCCCTTTCTGTTTTTGTGACCCCCTGTGGCTGTGACGGGAGCCCGCTTCATGACACGTTTCGTATTCGTGACCGGTGGCGTGGTGTCCTCGCTGGGCAAGGGCATCGCTGCGGCTTCGCTGGGCGCCATCCTCGAGGCCCGCGGCCTACGCATCAGCATGGTCAAGCTGGATCCCTACATCAATGTGGATCCCGGGACCATGAGCCCGTTCCAGCACGGCGAGGTGTTCGTGACCGACGACGGCACGGAAACCGACCTCGACCTCGGTCACTACGAGCGCTTCGTCGACACCGTGACCGGTCGCAACAGCAATTTCACGACCGGACGTATTTACGAGAGCGTGATCGCCAAGGAACGCCGCGGCGATTACCTGGGCGCCACGGTGCAGGTGATCCCGCACATCACCGACGAGATCAAACGCTGCATCCGCGAGGGCGCCGACGACGCCGATATCGCCCTGGTCGAGATCGGCGGCACGGTCGGTGACATCGAGTCGCTGCAGTTCATCGAGGCCATCCGCCAGATGGGCGTCGAACTCGGCCGCAACAACTGCCTCTACATGCACCTGACGCTGGTCCCGGTCGTCGGCGGCTCGGGTGAGATCAAGACCAAGCCGACGCAGCACTCGGTCAAGGAACTGCGCGCGATCGGCATCCAGCCGGACGTGCTGCTGTGCCGCTGCAAGGACCCGCTGCCCGACGAGCAGCGCCGCAAGATCGCATTGTTCACCAACGTCGAGGAGCGTGCCGTGTTCTCGGCCGTGGACGCCGACGACATCTACCGGATTCCTCTGCTGCTGCACGAGCAGGGCCTCGACGACATCGTGCTCGACAAGCTGCGGGTCGTGGCGCCGCCGGCCGACCTGAAGGTCTGGCGCGACATCGTGGATGCACGCCAGAACCACGAGGCCACGGTCAACATCGCGATGGTCGGCAAGTACGTGCAGATCCGCGACTCCTACATTTCACTGAACGAGGCGCTGCAGCACGCCGGTATCCGGACGCGCACACGCGTCAAGGTGCATTACATCGAGTCCACGGACATCGAGAACACCGGGGTCGGCTGCCTCGCCGGCATGGATGCGGTCCTGGTGCCGGGTGGCTTCGGGGAGCGCGGCATCGAGGGCAAGATCCAGGCCGTGCGCTACGCGCGCGAGCGCGGCATCCCGTATCTCGGCATCTGCCTCGGCATGCAGGTCGCCGTGATCGAGTACGCGCGCGACGTGCTGGGGCTCGAGGCGGCTCACTCGACCGAGTTCAGTCCCAATACGCCCGATCCCGTGATCGCGCTGATCACAGAGTGGGAGGACAGCAAGGGGGGGCTGCTGCGGCGCGATGAGCGTTCGGATCTCGGTGGCACGATGCGTCTCGGTGCCCAGGAGTGCCAGCTGCAGCCGGGATCGCTGGCGCGGCAGCTGTACGGCACCGACACGATCCGCGAGCGTCACCGACACCGCTATGAGTTCAACAACCGCTACCTGGATCGCATGCAGGGCGCCGGCCTGCGGGTGTCGGGCCTTTCGCGTGATGGGCTGGCCGAGATCGTCGAACTTCCCTCGCATCCATGGTTCGTCGCCGTGCAGTTCCATCCGGAGTTCAGGTCGAACCCGCGCCACGGCCATCCGCTGTTCACGGGCTTCGTGCGTGCCGCGCGCCAGCACAGGGCGACGCAACTGCCGGAGGCCGCCAGCGCATGAGACTCTGCGGCTTCGACGTCGGCATCGAGCGGCCGCTGTTCCTGATCGCGGGCCCCTGCGTGATCGAGAGCCGCGACCTCGTGTTCGACGTGGCCGGCCGGCTGCTGGAAATCACCGCACGGCTCGGTGTGCCGTTCATCTTCAAGGCCAGCTTCGACAAGGCCAATCGCTCCTCGCTGCGGTCGTATCGCGGCCCCGGGCTCGAGGCCGGGCTCGGCATCCTGGGCGATGTGCGTGCCAGGCTCGGCGTGCCGGTGCTGACCGACGTCCACGAGGACACGCCGCTCGCCGAGGTCGCCGCGGTCGTCGACGTGCTGCAGACGCCGGCCTTCCTGTGCCGGCAGACGAACTTCATCCTCAATGTCTGCGCGCAGGGTCGGCCGGTCAACATCAAGAAGGGCCAGTTCCTGAGCCCGTGGGAGATGGCCAGCGTCGTCGACAAGGCGCGTTCGACGGGCAATTCCGCGATCCTGGTCTGCGAACGCGGCTTCAGCTTCGGCTACAACAACCTCGTGTCGGACATGCGCTCGCTCGCGATCATGCGCGCGACCGCAGCGCCGGTGGTGTTTGACGCGACGCACTCCGTGCAGCTGCCGGGCGGGCAGGGCGCAACTTCCGGTGGCCAGCGCGAGTTCGTGCCGGTACTGGCGCGTGCCGCGGTCGCCGCCGGCATTGCGGGGCTGTTCATGGAAACCCACCCCGATCCGGACCGGGCCCTTTCGGATGGTCCGAATGCCTGGCCGCTGGATCGCATGGCATCGTTGCTGGAGACACTGGTCGAGCTCGATTCGACCGTGAAGAAGAAGCCTTTCGAGGAGACGCATTAAGTGAGCAGGATCGTCGACATCATCGGGCGCGAAGTCATCGACTCGCGCGGCAATCCAACCGTCGAGGCGGACGTGGTCCTCGATTCGGGCGCCCGCGGCCGGGCGGCGGTGCCCTCGGGCGCATCCACCGGCACGCGCGAGGCCGTGGAACTGCGCGACGGCGACAAGTCACGCTGGCTCGGCAAGGGCGTGCGCAAGGCCGTTGCCAACGTCAACGGCGAGCTGAAAGCCGCGCTCCTCGGCCACGACGCGCAGCACCAGCGCGGCCTGGACGCGCGCATGATCGAAGTCGACGGCACCGACACCAAGGGACGGCTCGGCGCCAACGCGCTGCTCGCGATCTCGCTGGCGAACGCCCACGCCGCGGCGCGCGAGCGCGGGCTGTCGCTGTTCCGCCACCTGGGCGGTGATGCGGCAACCGGCATGCCCGTACCGATGATGAACATCATCAATGGCGGTGCGCACGCGGACAACAGCCTCGACATCCAGGAGTTCATGATCCTGCCGGCGGGTGCGCCGTCGTTCTCCGAGGCGCTGCGTTACGGTGCCGAGGTGTTCCACACGCTGAAGAGGCTGCTGCACGAGCGCGGCCTCAACACCGCGGTCGGCGACGAGGGTGGTTTCGCCCCGAACCTGCCGTCGAACGAGGCGGCACTCGCGACGATCCTCGAGGCGATCGAGCGCGCCGGCTACAGGCCCGGCAGGGACATCTGGCTCGGGCTCGATGTCGCGTGCAGCGAGTTCTTCCACGACGGCCAGTACGACCTCGAGTCCGAGGGCCGAAGGTTCACGAGTGCGGAGTTCGCGGACTATCTCGGCGATCTCGTCGCGCGCTACCCGATCATCACGATCGAGGACGGCATGGCCGAGGGCGACTGGGATGGCTGGGCCGGGCTCACGAAGCTGCTCGGCGGCAAGGTGCAGCTCGTGGGCGACGACCTGTTCGTGACCAACACGAAGATCCTGCGCGAGGGCATCGAGAAGAAGATCGCGAACTCCATTCTGATCAAGCCGAACCAGATCGGCACCCTGACGGAGACCCTGGAAGCCATCGACATGGCGACGAAGGCGGGATATACGGCCGTCGTCTCGCACCGGTCCGGTGAAACCGAGGACACGACCATCGCGGACATCGCCGTTGCGACCACCGCGACGCAGATCAAGACCGGCTCGATGTCGCGTTCTGACCGCATCGCGAAATACAACCAGCTGCTTCGAATCGAGGCGGAACTGGGTGCACGGGCAAGCTACGCCGGTCGTGAGGCATTTCCGGTAAAGCTCTGACACAAAAAGTCCATTCGCACGTCTTCCACGTTTGACAGAACGTGGTAAATTGGCGACCCCATGAAGGTGGCCGTTATCGTGCTCGGAGTGTGTCTGGTGCTGTTGCAGTACCGGCTCTGGGCGTCCTCGGAAGGCGCACGCGCGGTCTGGCAGCTGCAGTCCGCCGTGGCGCAGCAGCAGCACGAGAACGAGGGCCTGTCCGAGCGCAACGCCCAGCTCAGGGCCGAGGTCAAGGATCTCAAGGAAGGCCTGGTGGCGCTCGAGGAGCGCGCCCGCCACGACCTCGGCATGGTCGGCAGCCGCGAGTCCTTCTACCAGGTCGTGGACTCGCGCCTGCTGCCGCCTGCACCAGAGCCCCTGCCGACGACGCAGGCCTCGCTGCAGCCGTAGCCCTCTGCGACCTCGATGTCTGTACGTCTGTGGTTCGTACTGCCCGCGGCCGGCAGATCGCGCCGCATGGGTGGCGCGACTCCCAAGCAGTATCTCGAGCTCGCGGGGCGCACGCTGCTCGAACAGTCGCTCGCGCCGCTGCTCGCGTCGCCGCGGCTCACGGGGGGCGTCGTGGTGCTGGCGCCTGACGACTCCGCGTTCGCGAGGCTGCCTTGCGCGGCCATCCCGAGGCTGCGCACCTGCATCGGCGGGGAGCAGCGGGCGGATTCCGTGTACGCGGGCCTGCGGGCCCTGAGCCCGCCCGCGGATGCGGAGGACTGGGTGCTCGTGCACGATGCGGCACGGCCCTGTCTGGAACCCGCCGACCTGGAACGCCTGATCACCGAGTGCGAGGGCGATCCCGTGGGCGGCCTGCTCGCCACGCCGCTGGCCGATACGCTGAAGCGCGCGGACGCGGCCGGTCGCGTCGCGACGACCCTCGAGCGCTCCGGCCTGTGGCGCGCGCTGACACCGCAGATGTTCCGGCTCGGGCATCTGCTTGCGGCGCTGGACGCGTGCCGGCGCGACGGTATCGTGCCCACCGACGAGGCCGCGGCGATCGAGCATCTGGGGCTGCAACCGCGACTGGTCGCGGGGTCCCCCGACAACATCAAGCTGACGGCCCCGGCTGACGTCGTGGTGGCGCGACGCTGGCTCGGCGCCCATGGAGAGCGTGCATGAGGATCGGCAGCGGCATCGACGTGCATGCCTTCGGGCCCGGCGACCATGTGACGCTCTGCGGCGTGCGCATTCCGCACGATCGCGGTCTCGTCGCGCATTCCGACGGAGATGTCGCGATCCATGCGCTGTGCGACGCGATCCTTGGCGCGCTCGCGCTGGGCGATATCGGTCAGCACTTTCCCGACACGGATGCGCGTTACCGCGACGCCGACAGCCGCATGCTGTTGCGCGAGGTGGTCGCGCGCGTCAGGGCGCGCGGCTGGCAGGTCGGCAATGTCGATCTGACGCTGCTCGCCGAGACCCCGCGCGTGGGGCCGCATCGCGACGCGATGCGTGCGAACCTCGCCGACGATCTCGGCGTCGGGACCGATCGGGTCGGGGTCAAGGCAACGACCACGGAGGGGCTGGGTGCGATTGGCCGGCGCGAAGGTATCGCGGCGCAGGCGGTCGTGCTGCTCGTGCCGGCATGACACCCGCGGCGGTGCGCCTCGCGCGCTGGCGGCCGTTCGCCCTCGATCCGCCGCGGGCGCTGGGCGCGCCCTGTGGTGCCGCGACACTGCGGGCCGTTCCCGAGGATTTCATCGTCGAGGAGACACTCGGCTTCGAGCCGGACGGCGGCACTGCGCACCGCCTGCTGTGGGTCGAGAAACGCGGCGCGAACACGCCCTTCGTCGCGCGCTCGCTCGCCCGTCTGGCCGGCGTGCGGCCCGACGACATCGGCTTTGCCGGGCTGAAGGACCGCCACGCGCTGACGCGGCAGTGGTTCTCGGTACCGGCGACGGCGAGCGTGCCGGCGGCCGGCTGCGAGGGCGAGGGTTTCCGCGTACTGCACGTGGCCGCGCATTCGCGCAAGCTGCGGCGCGGTGCGCTGGCGGGCAACCGGTTCGTGCTGCGGCTCGGCGACTTCGAAGGCGACCGGCAGGCGCTCGCACGACGCGCGCGGACCGTGGCCGCAAGGGGTGTCCCGAACTATTTCGGCCCGCAGCGATTCGGCCGCGACGCGGCGAATCTCGAGACCGTGGCTGAATGGCTCGCGGGCGCCGGCCTGCCGCACGGCCGTGATGCGCGCGGCTTCGTCTTTTCCGCGGCGCGCAGCCTGCTGTTCAACGAGGTGCTCGCCGCGCGCGTGCTCAATGGCAGCTGGGACACGCTGATGCCCGGCGAGCTCGTGAACCTCGACGGCAGCGGCAGCTTCTTCGCGGCTGCGGCCATCGACGCGGCGCTCGAGGCGCGCGTGGCGGCCGGCGACGTGCATCCGACGGGGCCCCTGCCGGGCGCGCGCGCGGCAGCGCCGTCGGCGCGGGCGCTCGCCGTCGAGGCCGGTG
>CAYWMY010000032.1:0-14530 GCA_964459405.1 uncultured Steroidobacteraceae bacterium
CGTCGCGGGCATCCGGTGCGGGACGAATCGCGGTGTCCATCGAGGTCAACCCCCTGATCGGCACGGGAACAGCGGTCTCAGGATTGCGGCGCACGGGCGCGGAGGTCGGGCTCGTTGCGCGCCTCGATCGGCCGTTCACCACGCAGCACGCGCACGACTTCGGCGCAGGCACGCCGGCGCAGGTCGGCGATCGCGGCGTCCGATGCGAACGCGATGTGCGGCGTCAGGATCACGCGCGGTTGCGCCGCGAGTGCCTGCGGCACTTCGGGCTCGCCCTCGATCACGTCCAGACCGGCCCCGGCGATGTGGCCCGCGGCCAGCGCGGTCAGCAGCGCGGTCGTATCGATGAGCCCGCCGCGGCTCACGTTGATCACGAACGCGCCGCGCGGCAGCAGCGCGAGGCGTGCCGCGTTCAGCAGGTGCAGGGTCTGCGGTGAGAGCGGCGCGGTCACGATGACGACCTGCGAACGTCGCAGCAGGTCTTCGAGCGGCAGCATCTCGACGAGGCCGTCCCCGGGCCGTGGCCGGGACACAGTCGCGAGCAGCGTGGCGCCGAACGACGCGAGCTTCTGCGCGATGCGCCGGCCGATGCGCCCGTAACCGACGAGCCCGCAGGTCAGCCGCCCGACGCGCTGCAGGCGGGCCGTGGCGGGACGCCACTTTCCGGCATGGGTCTCGGCGTTGAACTGCACGATGCCGCGCGCCCACGCGAGCAGCAGGCCGATTGCGTGATCGGAGACTTCCTCGACACAGAAGTCCGGCACGTTCGTGACCCAGACGCCGCGGCGTGTGGCCTCGTCGAGCGCGATGTTGTCGAGCCCCACGCCGAGACGCGCGATGATGCGCAGGCGCGCGGATGCCGCGATGACCGCCGCGGGAATCGACGCCCAGTTCGTCAGGATGCCGAGCGGCTCATGACAGCGCACCAGCGCCTCGATGGTCGTGGCCGGCGCCGCGACGGCGGGCCCCGCCACGAGCTCGAAGCCCGAGCCTTCGATGACCTCGTGCTCGATCGTGAGATCCGGCCAGGCATAGTCGGTCAGCAGCACGGTGCCCCGCCCACCTGTTGCCGCCGCCGTCATGTCAAGGCGTCCGTGCATGAGCGCCCTCGGCCGCGGGCGCGCCGGCACAAAAAGAAAAGGCCGGTCTCGGAGCGCCGGCCTGATCGTTGTGCCCGCAGCCGCGGGCGGAATTGGTGGGCCATGTAGGACTCGAACCTACAACCTGCGGATTAAGAGTCCGTAGCTCTACCAATTGAGCTAATGGCCCGAAAAATGGGGTGGACGATGGGACTCGAACCCACGACGGCCGGAATCACAATCCGGGGCTCTACCAACTGAGCTACGTCCACCGTCGTCCAACCTCGTCACCGCCCCGCGAGACCTTCGCGCCCGATGGCGCGCCCGGCAGGACTCGAACCTGCAACCACCGGCTTAGAAGGCCGGTACTCTATCCGGTTGAGCTACGGGCGCATGCAATCGCCCGGGCGCCGTCGGTCGATGGTCGGGGCAGAGGGATTCGAACCCCCGACCCTCTGCTCCCAAAGCAGATGCGCTACCAGACTGCGCCATGCCCCGCCCGATTAAGTCCCCTGGACGGCCCCGCGCGAACTTCAAGACCCGCGCGGGGCGGCAAATATTACGGACCGGGGCCCGGCCCGTCAATTTGACCTGGCGGTCCCGTGCGCGGAAGCCGCCCGGGCGTGCAACAATGCGCGCCCTCCCAGACGTCGGTCCGGCTGGACACGCGAATGCACGCGAAGATCATCGACGGCAAGGCGCTCGCGGCGGACATCAAGCGCGAGGTGCGTGAACGCACCGATGCGCTCGCGGCGACCGGCGCGCCGCGACCGGGGCTCGCGGTGGTGATGGTCGGCGACAACCCGGCGTCCGCGATCTACGTGCGCAACAAGCGCCTGGCCTGCGAGGAAGCGGGTATCCGCTCGGTGGCCCGCGACCTGCCTCACTCCACGACCCAGACCGAGCTGCTGGCGATCATCGACGACCTGAATCGCGATGCCGCCATCGACGGGATCCTCGTGCAGCTGCCGCTGCCCGAACACATCGATCCCACGGCCGTCATCGAGGCGATCGATCCCGCGAAGGACGTCGACGGCTTCCATCCCTACAACGTCGGCCGGCTCGCGCAGCGCAATCCATTGATCCGGCCCTGCACGCCCTACGGCATCGTCAAGCTGCTGGAGCGCGCCGGCATCGCACCGAAGGGGCGGCACGCCGTGATCGTGGGGGCCTCGAACATCGTCGGCCGCCCGATGTCGCTCGAACTGCTGCTGATGGGCGCGACGACGACAGTCACGCACCGTTTCACACGCGACCTCGAGGCGCACGTACGCGTGGCCGACATCCTGGTCGCGGCGGTGGGCAAGCCGGGCCTCATCCCCGGCGACTGGATCAAGCCCGGAGCCGTCGTGATCGACGTCGGGATCAACCGGCTCGACGACGGCCGCATCGTCGGTGACGTCGACTTCGCGACCGCCGTGACGCGGGCCAGCGCCATCACGCCGGTGCCCGGTGGCGTCGGCCCCATGACCGTCGCCGCGCTGATGAAGAACACGCTGGAATCCGCGCTGCGCCGCCGCGCACACGCCATCTGACCCGCGGGGGACCTCAGCGCCAGCGCCAGCTCGTGCCCTGCGGCCCGTCCTCGATCACCACGCCCTGCGCCGCGAGTTCGTCGCGGATGCGATCCGACTCGGCGAAGTCGCGCGCCCTGCGCGCGGCCGCGCGTGCGGCGATGCGCGCGTCGATGTCCGCTCCGCTCAGACGCCCGGGCGCGACGTCGCCGGCCGCCGGTGGTGCACCGGCCGCCGCCTTGAGCCATTCCTCGGGATCGAGCTGCAGCACGTTCAGAACACCGGCCAGCGACCGGAGTTCGGCCGCGCGCTCGGCCGCCAGTGCCTGATCCCCGGCCGCCCTGGCGCGGTTGATCTCGCCGGCGAGCGACTGCAGCACGGCCAGCGCCTCGGGGGTGTTGAAGTCGTCGTCCATGGCCTCGCGGAAGCGTTGCGTCGCGGACCCCGCGGTGGCGGCTGCCGCGGGCAGCATGCCGCGCAGCGCGAGATAGAGCCGCTCCAGTGCGGCGCGCGCCTGCGCGAGGTTGTCCAGGGAATAGTTGATCGGGCCGCGGTAGTGGCTCGACAGCACGAAGAACCGCAGCACTTCGGGCTTCAGCGTCGCCAGCACCTCGCGCACCGTGAAGAAATTGCCCAGCGACTTCGACATCTTCTCGTCGTCGACGTTGACGAAGCCGTTGTGCATCCAGAGCCTCACGAACGGCGTGCCACAGGCCGCGCAGCTCTGCGCGATCTCGTTCTCATGGTGCGGGAACTTGAGGTCCATGCCGCCGCCGTGGATGTCGAAGTAGTCGCCGAGCAGCGCGACGGACATCGCCGAGCACTCGATGTGCCAGCCGGGCCGCCCCGGACCCCACGGCGAGTCCCACGCGGGCTCGCCGGGCTTCGATGCCTTCCACAGCACGAAATCGAGCGGATCACGCTTGGCCGTGTCGATCTCGACGCGGGCGCCGGCGCGCAGATCGGCGAGACGCTTGCCGGACAGCCGCCCGTAGCCTGGAAACTTCGCCACCGCGTACAGCACGTCGCCGTCCGCGGCCACGTACGCGTAACCACGCTCGATGAGCCGCTGCACCATCGCGATGATCTCGGGCACGTAGGCCGTGGCCCGCGGCTCGTGATCCGGCGGCAGGATGCCAAGCGCCGCGCAGTCCTCGTTCATCGCGGTGATGAAGCGCGCCGTCAGCGTCCCGACGGTCTCGCCGTTCTGCGCGGCTCGATCGATGATCTTGTCGTCGATGTCCGTGATGTTGCGGACGAAGGTGACGCGGTAGCCGCGGTACAGCAGGTAGCGCCGCACCACGTCGAACGCCACCAGCATGCGCGCGTGACCGATGTGACAGTAGTCGTACACGGTGATGCCGCACACGTACATGCGCACGTGGCCGGGTTCGAGTTCCGCGAGCGGCTCCTTCGATCCCGTCAGCGAATTGTGGATGCGGATCATCGCGTGGTTTTCATCCTCAGCCGGCGTGTGCGGCGAGCCGCGCGCGCACGCGCTCGGGCGGTATGACGCGCAGCAGCTGCGCCAGCTCCGGACCGTCGTGGCGGCCGGTCAGCGCGATGCGCAACGGCATGAACAGCGCAGCACCCCGCCGACCCGTGCGCGCCCGGATGCCGGCCGTGAGCGCCGTGAGGTCCGCGCCTGTGGCGTCGAAGACCTCGAGCGCGGCGCGAAAATAGCCGGGCCCGGCCTGCGCGAGCAGCGCGGCGTCCTCGGGCGCCGGAGCCGGCGCGTCGCCGTCGATGACGCCGAACCACGGCCACGCATCGGCCGGCAGCAGCACGTTGTGGCGCACCACGTCCGCGAGCCGCACGAGCTCGGGCGCCGCCGCGTCCAGTCCGAAGGCCACGGCGAGCCAGCCGCGCAGCGCGCCGGCGTCGAGGGAGCGCACGGCCTCGCGCTGCCAGTGCCGCAGCTGCCCGACATCGAAATGCGCGGGTGCCGTACCCAGCCGCTTGAAGCTGAAGCCCTGCGCCATGGCCGCGGGATCGAGCCAGCCGTCGCCACCCCCGCTGTGTCCCAGGCGGTACAGGTAGTTCAGCACCGCGCCGGGCAGGTACCCCTCCGCTCGCAGCTCCCGGAGGCTGTACGCGCCGCCGCGCTTCGAGAGCGGCACCCCATCTCGACCGATCAGCAGCGGCAGGTGGCCGTACTCCGGCGCCGGCAGGCCGAGGGCGTCGAGCACCAGCAGCTGTCGTGGCGTATTGGACAGGTGATCCTCGCCGCGCAGCACGACCGTGATGCCCATGAGCGCATCGTCCACGGCATTGCTGAAGAAGAATGCCGGCGTGCCATCCGCACGCCGCACGATGAAGTCGCCGATGTCGGACGCCGCGAAGTGCTGCGGCCCGCGCACACCGTCGTCGAAGTCGATGGCCTGCCCCTCCGGCACGCGGAAGCGCCAGGTCGGCGCGATGCCCTGCGCCTCGCGCGCGCGGCGGCGCGCATCGTCGAGTTCGCGGCAGGTGCCCGCGTAGCGCGGCGGGCGGCCCGCAACCAGCTGGGCCCGGCGCGCGACCTCGAGTTCCACGGGCGTGCAGTAGCAGCGGTAGATCGCGCCCTGCTCGTGCAGCCGCTCGTAGAGATCCGCGTAGATGCCATCCCTCTCGGACTGGCGATACGGACCGTGTTCATCCTCGCGATCCGGCCCGGCGTCCCAGTCGATGCCGAGCCAGGCGAGGTCGGCCAGCTGGCCGCTGAGGAACTCTTCGCGACTGCGCTCGCGATCCGTGTCCTCGGCGCGCAGCACGAAACGGCCGCCCGCAGCGCGCGCGAGCAGCCAGTTGAACAGAGCAGTGCGGGCATTGCCCGGATGCAGATGCCCGGTCGGGCTCGGCGCGAAGCGCGTCACGGGCCGCGACCGGCCCGCGGGCCTTGGATGCGACATGTCGGCAGTGTAGCGCGACGCCGGGGCGTTTCGCTGCGGTAAGATCGCGGCCCGGACCGTCGCTGGAGAACTCGCTGGTGAAGAAGATCACGCAACGCTGGCTGGCGTTCCTGCTGCTGCTGCCCGCGGCGGCGCTCGCGGAACCGGCGATGCCGCGGGTACGCGTCGAGACCACCGCCGGCGACTTCGTCATCGAGCTGAACGCGGTGCGCGCACCGCTCACGGTCGCCAACTTCCTGCGCTATGTACGGGACGGCCACTACGACGGCACCATTTTCCACCGCGTGATCGCGAACTTCGTCGTGCAGGGCGGCGGGTACGATACCCAGTACCGCGAGCGGCCGACGCTGGCGCCGATCCCCAACGAGTCCGGCAACGGCCTCGGCAACCGTCGTGGCACCATCGCCATGGCGCGCATGGAGGATCCGCACTCGGCAGCGGCGCAGTTCTACATCAACCTCGCCGACAACGTGCCGCTCGACCCGATGCCGAGCCGCTGGGGTTACGCGGTGTTCGGACAGGTCGCCGAGGGCATGGAGGTCGTGGACGCGATCGCGCATGCACCGACCGGCGAGGCCGGGCCGTTCCCGGGCGATACGCCGCTGACGGCGATCGTCGTACGGCGCATGGCCATCCTCGAGGCGGCCGCGTCCCCGGACGCGGCGACGCCGCCCGCCGCAGCACAGCCGGAGCCGCAGGAGCAGGCGGCGCCCGTGGCGCAGTGATCCGCTACTTCGTCTCGGACCTGCACCTGGACCCGGCGGAGCCGGACATCGAGCGGCGCTGTTTCGACTTTCTGGCGGGTCCCGTGCGCGAGGCCGATGCGCTGTACCTGCTCGGCGATCTGTTCGAGTCCTGGGTCGGCGACGACGACCCGCAGGCCACGGCCAGGCGTCTCGCGCAGACTCTGCGACTGCTTGCCGTGAACGGTACCGCCGTGTTCCTGATGCGCGGCAACCGCGATTTCCTGCTGGGTGAGGACTTCACCCGCGAATGCGGCGCCGTGCTGCTGCCGGATCCCGTCGTGACCGACATCGGTGGCCGCCGCGTGCTGCTGACCCATGGCGATGCGCTGTGCGTCGACGACCGGCCGTACCAGCGGTTGCGCGCACTGCTGCGCGATACGGACGTGCAGCGCTCCCTGCTCGGGCTCAGCATCGAGCGCCGGCAGGCACTCGCCGGCGAGGCGCGCCGCGGCAGCCGGCGGCACACCGGCAGCACCGATCCCGAGCTCATGGACGTCAACGAAGGGGCCGTCACGGCCGCCTTCCACGCGAGCGGCGCCGAGTTCATGGTGCACGGCCACACCCACCGGCCGGCGCTGCACCAATACACCATCGATGGACGGTCGTGCGTGCGTGCCGTGCTGGGTGACTGGCACCAGCACGGCACGGTGCTGCGCTGGGATGCACGCGGCTACGAGCTCATGACGCCGGCCTGAACGGCGCCCCCGGCGCCGGACCCGCGGTCAGTGGCCCGCACCGTCCGCTTCGTGGCGCTCCACCGCGATGACAGCCTGCTCGAGTTCCGTCGCGCTGCCAAAGCGCTCCGCGGGGTTCTTCGCGATGCAGCGCCCGAGCAGCGGCTGGAATCGGCTGAGCGCGCCATCGAGCACCGGCAGCGGAGCATTGGCCTGCTTGTAGATGACCTGCATCGGCGTCGCCGCGACGTAGGGTTTGCGGTGGGTCAGCATCTCGAAGAACATGATGCCGAGGCTGTAGACGTCGCTGCGCTCATCGGTCGGACGACCGTGCCCCTGCTCCGGGCTCATGTAGTGCGGCGTGCCGAAGATCTCGCCCTGGCTGGTGATGCCGCCGTCACGCTCGAGCAGCTTCGACAGGCCGAAGTCGATCAGCACGACGGATCCATCCTCCCGCAGCATCACGTTGCCGGGCTTGAGGTCGCGGTGCAGCACGCCCGCACCATGCAGCACCGCCAGCGCGCCCGCCATCTGCCGCAGGTGCGCCAGCGCCTGCCGCGTTGGAAGCCCCTGGCGGATCCGGGCGCGCAGGTCGCCTGCCGGGAAATACTCCATGACGATGTACGCGTGGTCGTCGGCGACGCCGAAGTCGAAGATGCGCACGATGTTCGGGTGACGGATGGCGCTCGCGATCGCGTACTCGCTCAGGAAACGGTCGAAGACAAGCTGCGAGTCCTCTTCCTCGGACAGGTGGTTCAGCACCTTCAGCACCACCTGCGCGGCGCTGCGGTCGCTGTGCGCCAGGTAGACGGAAGCCGCGGGATTCGCCGCGATCTGCCGCAGGCAGCGATAGCCGGGGATGTGGAAGTTACCGAAGCGGCTGCTGCGTTTCGCTGTCGCGGGCTGCCTCGCCGCCTCCGCCATGCGACGGCGCAGCGTGCACGCATGGCGCAGCGCCGCCACGAGCCGCGCGTGATCGATCTTCTGCCGGGGCAGACACAGGTGCGCACCCGCCTCGAGGGCCGCCTCCCGCGCCGCCGGGCTCGGATCCCGCATGAGATAGATGATCGGTGGAAAACCCGGGCGCGAGGAAAACTCCTTGAGCCAGACCAGGCCGCTCTCGCGGCCCGGCAGGTCGTCGAGCACCACCGCATCGTAGTCGGCACCGCAGAACCCCGAAGGCAGGTGCCCCTGCCGCGTCGGCTCGAACTCGGCGATCGCCGGCTCGTCGAATGCAACCGCGATGTGCTGGGAGATCAGCCGGCGGACCGCATCCTCGTCGTCGATAACGAGCACCCGCAGCGTCATACCACCCGCGCCGTGCGCGTGCTCTGAGCATCGCGGCGCTGCGCCTTCGCCGCGTCGGAGCGGTGTTCCTCGAGCTGGCGCAGATACTCGGGCGACACGTCACCGGTCACGTAGTGACCCGAGAAACACGAAGTGTCGAACTCCTCGATTCGTGTCTTGTCGTGCCGGCAGGCACTGACCAGATCGTCGAGGTCCTGGAAGATCAGCCAGTCGGCACCGATGATACGCGCGACCTCCTCCTCGCTGCGGCCGGCGGCCACCAGTTCGGAAGCGACGGGCATATCGATGCCGTACACATTCGGGAAACGCACCGGAGGCGCGGCGGACGCGAAATAAACCTTGCGGGCACCCGCCTCGCGCGCCAGATCGATGATCTGCGCCGAGGTCGTGCCGCGCACGATCGAGTCGTCGACGAGCAGCACGTTGCGGCCACGGAATTCGAGGTCGATGGCGTTGAGCTTGCCACGCACCGACTTCTGGCGCTGTTCCTGGCCGGGCATGATGAACGTACGGCCGATGTAGCGGTTCTTGACGAAGCCCTCGCGGTACTTCACGCCGAGCGACGAGGCGAGCTGCATCGCGCTGGTGCGGCTGGTGTCCGGTATCGGAATGACCACGTCGATATCGTGTGCGGGTCGCAGGCGCTGGATCTTGTCGGCGAGCTTCTCGCCCATGCGCATGCGCGCCTTGTGCACCGAGATGTTGTCGATGATCGAGTCGGGCCGCGCGAAGTAGACGTACTCGAAGATGCACGGCGTGTGGCCGCGCGGCGGCACGCACTGCTCGGCGTGCAGGCGCCCCTGCAGGTCGATGAAAATGGCCTCGCCCGGCAGCACGTCGCGGACCAGCCTGAAATCGAGCATGTCCAGCGCAACGCTCTCGGAGGCGAGCATCCACTCAGGACCGCGTGGCGTCTCGCGCCTGCCGAGCACCAGCGGCCGGATGCCGTGCGGGTCGCGGAAGCCGATCACACCGTGGCCGACGATCAGCGCGACCACGGCATATCCGCCCCGGCACCGCTGGAACACCGCCTTCAGCGCCTTCATGATCTCGGCCGGCGATGCGTGCGCGCAGTCGGCCCGCGACAGCTCGCTCGCGAAAACGTTGAGCAGCACCTCGCTGTCCGAGGTCGTGTTCAGATGCCGGCGCTCGACGCGGGTCAGCTCGTCCGCGAGTCCGGCGGCATTGGTGAGGTTGCCGTTGTGCCCGAGCCCGATCCCGTAGGGAGCATTGACGTAGAACGGCTGCGCCTCGTCGACACTGTCGCAGCCCGCGGTCGGGTAGCGCACATGGCCGATCCCCGCGTTGCCCTCGAGCTGCACCATGTGCTTCTGCTGGAACACGTCGCGCACCAGCCCGTTGTCCTTGCGCACGCACAGTTCGTCGCCGCGCAGCGTCATGATGCCGGCGGCGTCCTGGCCACGGTGCTGCAGCACCGTCAGCGCGTCGTAGATGCGCTGGTTGACGGCACTCGTGCCGACGATGCCGACGATCCCGCACATCGCCTCAGTCCCTCCTTTGCCTTGCATCGGCCACCGGGGGCCCGATGCCGGTCTCCTGACCCAGTCCCGCGAGCGAGGCCGCGACCAGTCCCGCATAGGGCAGCAGCGTTGAACGCCGCCACCAGCGCTCACTGTCCAGATGCAGCGCCTGCCCGACGAGTACGAGCACGGCAACGATCAGCACGCCCCGCACGGCACCGAAGATCACGCCGACGATGCGGTCGACCGTGGCGAGCACGACCGCGGCGCGCACGGTCCAGGAAACGATCGCACCAACCATCGCCCCGAGCAGCAGCGCGACGACGACGATGATCGTTCGCGCTGCCCAGTCGCGGGCCGGGGTTTCGGCCACCGCGCCGCCCAGCCAGGGGTACACCAGCTGCGGGAATTTCCACGCCAGCCACACGCCGATGATCCAGGCCGCCAGGGCGATCGCCTCGCGGATGAACCCGCGCGCGAATCCGACGACGACCGACACGGCCAGCACCGCGACGATCAGATAGTCTGCGCCCGCCATCATCGCCCCGCCAAGGCTCCAGAACGGCGCGCAGTGTAGCCCATGCCGGTACCGGCCGCCCCGCCCTGATCGCGCAAATCAGGACACGGATCTCATCACCCGGACGTGCTCTCAAGGATGCGGTGCGACGCTGGCCCTGTAACCCTCGCGATTGAGCCGCGCCGCGATCGCCAGTGCCCGCTCGCGATCCTGCTCCGGACCCACACGCACGCGGTACAGCACCTTGCCGTCGCGGCGGTACTCCAGCATGAACGCCGCGAAGCCTCTGGCGCGCAGACTCGCGACGAGCCGCGCGGCGGTGTCGCGACCGGCGAAGGCGCCGAGCTGCACGGCCCAGGCCGTGGGCGGAGCCGGCTTGACGGTGCCGCCGCCGGGGCCCGGCGATGGCGTGGCAGCCGCCGATACGACCGGGGCACTCGATCCGGGCGCGCGATCATCGCTTGCCGGCAGGGATCGGTGTGCCTCACCGGGCGCGCGGGCCTCGCGCGGTGCCGATGCCTGCCGCGGCGCCACAGCGCTGCCGGCAGCGCCAGACGGGACCGCGGTGGGAAGCCGCGGAACTCCGGTCGGCGCCACGCGCACCGGCGCTTCGGGTGACCCGGACGCAGCCGCCGGTCTCGCCACCGCCGCGGGCGCCGGCAGTCGCTGCGGAGCAGGTGCCGACTCCGGCTCGGGCAAAGGCTGGTCGGGGTCCTCCGGGGCCGGTCGCCGCGGCCCGACGAGATCGATTTCGTAGCTGCGCGACTGGCCCGAGGTCGATGTCCCGGCTGCCGGCGGCTCCGGGCGACGCCCCGTCAACAGTGCGGGAACGAGCAGCACGACCAGCACGACCAGAATCACGGCGCCCGTCAGGCGCTCCTTCAGCGCAACCCGCGAGCCGTCCGCCGTTGGGGCATTCCGCGCCTCCTGCTCCACCTTCATCGCGTTCAAACCTCGATGCCCAGCCAGGCGAGCGCGGGCCCCACTGTCAGAAACGAACCGAACACCACGATCCGGTCACCCGGCCTGGACTTTCGCGCGGCCAGCTCCAGCGCCGGCACCACGCCGTCGATGGCCTGTACCGGAGCATCCAGCGTGGCAGACAGTCGCTCGGCCAGCTGCTGCGCGGGCAGCGATCGCGACCCCTGCAGGCCTGCCGCGATCCATTCGCCAGGCACGGCCGCCATTGCCGCGGCGATGCCCGCGACATCCTTGTCCGCGAGAATGCCGCAGACGAACAGCGTCCGACCACCCGCAGGGCGCGCCGCGAGATTCGTCGCCAGCACCTGTGCGGCCTGCGGGTTGTGCGCCACATCGAGGATCCACTCTACCGGCCCCGGCACGACCTGAAAGCGGCCAGGCAACCGGACACGCGCCAGCCCCGTACGCACCGCCGAGTCCGGCACGAGGATCTCCGGCTCCAGCGCGGCGATAGCCGCCAGCGCCGTAGCGGCATTGCCAAGCTGCACGCTGCCGGCGAGGACCGGCAGCGGCAGGTCGCGACGCGTCGAGCCCGTCGCGACGTAGTCCCAGCCATCGGGGCGCTCCACGAAATCGAAGTCCGTGCCGAGGCACCGGAGCCGGGCCCCCACGTCGGCCGCCACCTCTGCGACCGACACCGGCATGCGCCGGCTGCCGAACACAGCCGGGCGGCCGGCGCGGAAGATCCCCGCCTTTTCGCGCCCGATGCTCTGCTCGTCATACCCCAGCCACTCGCAGTGATCGAGGCCGATGGCCGTCACCACCGCCACCGTCGGATCGATGGCGTTCGCAGCGTCGAGGCGACCGCCAAGGCCGACCCCGAGCACCATCACGTTGGCATCCCGGCGTGCGAAGCCGTCGAGCGCTGCAACGGCGCTGAACTCGAAATAGGTCAACGAAACCTCACCCCGGACGGCGTCGATGCGCGCGAAGCTGTCCATGATCTCGGCGTCGCTGACTGCGCGCCCATCGAAGCGGATGCGCTCGTTGTAACGCATCAGATGCGGCGAGGTGAACGCACCCACAGCATAGCCGGCGGCGCGCAGCACTGCGTCGAGGGGCGCAACCACCGACCCCTTGCCATTGGTGCCGGCCACGGTCACCACCTGGGCCGCTGGCCGGTCGAGATCCAGCCGACCGAGCACGGTGCGCACACGTTCCAGCGACAGGTCGATCGCCCGGGGATGCAGCGTCTGCTGCCAGTCGAGCCACTGCTCGAGGGTGTTGCAACGCATGGGTTATCCGGAACCGCGCGCGGCGCGCGTCTCGCCCGATCAAGCCGGCGGTTCGACCGGAGGCAGTCGCATCAGCAGCCGCAGCAGGGCGGCGATGCGGTCGCGCAGGTCGCGACGGTCGACGATCATGTCGATGGCGCCGTGATCCAGCAGGAACTCGCTGCGCTGGAAGCCTTCCGGCAGCGTTTCACGCACTGTCTGCTGGATCACCCTGGGGCCGGCAAACCCGATCAGCGCACGCGGTTCGCCGATGTTGATGTCGCCCAGCATCGCGAGGCTCGCCGAGACGCCGCCCGTCGTCGGATCGGTCAGCACGGAGACGTAGGGCAGCCGCGCCCGCGCGAGTCGCGCCAGCGCGGCGCTGGTCTTGGCCATCTGCAGCAGTGACAGCAGTCCCTCCTGCATCCGGGCGCCGCCGCTGGATGCGAAACAGACGAGCGGCATGCGGAACTCGATGCCGTGTTCGACGGCGCGCACGAAGCGCTCCCCCACCACCGAGCCCATGGAACCACCCATGAACGCGAACTCGAAGGCCGCCGCGACGATTTCCTGGCCCTTCAGCGTGCCGGTCATGACGACCAGCGCATCCTTCTCACCGGTATCCTTCTGCGAGCTGACCAGCCGGTCACGGTACTTCTTGGTGTCACGGAAGCGCAGCGGGTCTTCAGGCGAAACCAGCGTGGCGATCTCGCTGGCCGAGCCCTGGTCCAGGAAACGCAGCAACCGGTTCCGGCCGCCGATGCGCATGTGATGCGAACACTTCGGGCAGACGTGCAGGTGGCGCTCGACCTCGGGCCGGTACAGCACGGAATCGCACACCGGGCACTTCATCCACAGGCCTTCGGGGATGGAGCGCGTGCGGCGTTCGGTCTTGATGCGCGACGGGATGATCTTTTCGAACCAGGTCATGCGCGCGTTCCGGACTGCGGTGCCATTGCGCCCGCGATGATATCGGAACAACCCGTTCCCGCAACGGGAATGCCGAAGTGCGGCGGGTAATGGACCCGGGCCAGGTACAGTCCCCCCGGCGGCGCGGTAATGCCCCCGTGACGGCGGTCGCGCCCGGCCAGGATGCCCGCCAGCCAGGATTCCGGCCGTTCACCGGTACCGATCGCAAGCAGCGCGCCGGCGATGTTCCGGACCATGTGGTGCAGGAAGGCGTTTGCCGTGATCTCGATGCTCACGAGATCCGCTGTGCGTGTCACGTCGATGCCGTGCACGCGGCGGATGGCCGACTTCGACTGGCACTCCGCGGCGCGAAACGCCGAAAAGTCGTGTTCACCGCACAACTGCTGGGCGGCGCGATGCATGCGCTCCGCGTCCAGCGCTTCGCGCCACCAGCAGACCCGCAGCCTCGCGAGTGCCGGCCGCGTCGGTCGATTCAGGATGCGGTACACG
Source organism: uncultured Steroidobacteraceae bacterium (assembly GCA_964459405.1). Lineage (GTDB taxonomy): Bacteria > Pseudomonadota > Gammaproteobacteria > Steroidobacterales > Steroidobacteraceae > CAYWMY01. Next base: position 13,825 of record CAYWMY010000032.1, read on the forward strand.
TATGCGCGTGCCACGGCCCCACTGCGGGCGTGAAAGTCCGCCGCGACCGGACGCGCCCAGGTCAGCGTGATGTCCTCGGGCAGGCGGCTCGTGATGCCGAGCAGCCAGCCGCGCGACGTGCGCACTGCGGTCGTGTCGAAATGGGCCACCTGCCCGAGCGCGTGGACGCCAGCATCGGTTCGGCCGGCGGCACAGACCTCCACCGGGTGATCCGCGACATGGCTGACCGCCGCCACGAGTTCGCCTTCGATCGAGGCGCCGTCTGCCTGCTGCTGCCAGCCACGGAAACGGCTGCCATCGTATTCGATGCCGATCGCGATGCGCTGCCGGGTCGCGTTCATCGCGGACGGACGCACCACACCTCGGGGATCAGACAACTCCTGGCAGGGCGTCGATGAGACGCTGGGCCTCCTGCTTCTGCGAGGCGCTGCCTTCCGCGAGCACCTCCTGCAGGATGCTGCGAGCCCCGTCCGGATCCCCCATGTCCATGTACGCGCGTGCGAGATCCAGCTTCGTGCCCACTTCGCTCAGCGTGACCGGCTCGAGTTCCGCGAGCTGAGGCATCTCGGTGAGGTCGATCCGCGCGGTGTGGGTCTGATCCTGCGCCCCGACGTTCTGCGCCCCGACTTCCACTCGCATGGTCGGCGCGACATCGAATGGCTCCGCGATGGTGGCGTCGCCGAGATCGATCTCGACTGCCGGCTTC